>CAZYCY010000016.1:0-14197 GCA_964646145.1 uncultured Thiotrichaceae bacterium | reverse complement strand
TCCCTGCGAAACTGGTTCGCACGGTGGCTGCTATCTGTGATCAGAAGCAGGGTGATCAGAAGCAGGGTGATCAGAAGCAGGGTGACCAAAAGCAGGCAAACGCATAGAGCTTATGCGCAGAAACGGATGCTTTACATACATACATACATTAATTATTAATTATTAACTATTAAATATAAAATTGGAGAAAATCATGGCTGTTTCTAAAGATGATATTCTGGAAACTATTTCCAGCATGTCTGTAATGGAAGTTGTAGACCTTATTGAAGCAATGGAAGAAAAATTTGGCGTGTCTGCTGCCGCTGCTGTGGCTGCAGCACCTGCTGCTGAAGGTGGTGGTGAAGCTGCTGTTGTAAAAGATGAGTTTGATGTGGTATTAACCAGCTTTGGTGCTAATAAAGTTTCGGTTATTAAGGCCGTTCGTGCTATCACAGGTCTGGGCCTGAAAGAAGCAAAAGATGCGGTGGAAAGCGCACCTACTACGGTTAAAGAAGCCGCTTCTAAAGCGGATGCTGAAGCAGTACAGAAGCAGCTTGAAGAAGCTGGCGCATCTGTCGAACTTAAGTAGAAGCACCACGCTGAACCAGGTGAGTCCTGCGGGGCTGGTGGTATCAGCGACCGGACAGGCTGGAAACACTGTTGAAAAGCAGTGTTTTCCCGGCCTTTTGCTGTTTCTGTATGGAAAACAGTAAAGGTGAGTAAGTAATACCTGCTATGCAGCGATTGCTATTACATTGCACTATTTAGTTGTATTCATTTGATGGTCATTATCAGTATCTGCCCTAACCTTTAGGCTCATATGTGATTAAGAAATAATGATCTCTGAAATGAATTTAGCAGTTATAAATAAATATTGTAACTACTCAGCGAGTAGTAATAACAGAGGGTAACTACTTAGATTGCCCCTGAAAATCGCCAGATCAAGGCAAAAAATGTGAGCTTACACGTGTAAGTGCCCATTTTTTAACGCAGAGCTGGCGGTTTTCAGGGGCTAGGCTGAGTAGTTACTAAATATTTAGATTTAAACAACGAGGACTACTGATGACATACTCTTTTACCGAGAAAAAACGGCTCCGCAAGGATTTCGGTAAACGTCCACCTGTGCTGGATGTTCCCTATTTGTTATCAATGCAAATTGATTCATTCCGTGGTTTTTTACAATCAGAAAAAACAGCAGCGCAACGATTGACAACTGGGTTGCAGGGTGCTTTTGAATCAGTATTCCCGATAATAAGTTACTCGGGTCATGTCAAGCTGCAGTTTGTTGAGTACAAATTGGGTAAGCCAGTGTTTGATGTTAAAGAGTGTCAACTTCGTGGCATGACTTACGCTGCACCTCTGCGTGTAGTGTTACGTCTTGAAATTTTTGACAAGGAAAAGAAAAAGCAAACCACACCGAAAGAGGTGAAAGAGCAGGAAGTTTTTATGGGCGAAATGCCTTTAATGACTGACAATGCCACCTTTGTTATCAATGGTACAGAACGCGTTATTGTGTCTCAGTTGCACCGCTCACCAGGTGTGTTGTTTGATCATGATAAAGGCAAGACGCACTCCTCAGGGAAGATCTTATATTCTGCACGTGTCATCCCTTACCGTGGTTCATGGCTTGATTTTGAATTCGATCCAAAAGACGCAGTGTTTGTTCGTATTGACCGAAGACGTAAGTTACCTGCCTCTATTTTGCTGCGCTCTCTGGGCTATAACAACGAAGAGATCCTGGATATTTTCTTTGAAACTATTGAGTATACCTTTACCAAAGGGGGGGTAAGTTTTCAAATAGTACCTGAACGTCTACGAGGCGATACTGCAAGTTTTGATATTACGGCAGGAAAAGAAGTGATTGTTGAAACCGGCAAACGCGTCACCATGCGTCATATTAAATTGTTGGAGAAGAAAAAAGTCAAGAAACTGAATGCACCGCTGGATTATCTGGTCGGTAAAATATTGGCAAAGGACATCATCGATGTGGAAACAGGTGAAGTGATGGTGCCGGCTAATGCAGAATTCACTGAAGAGTTAATCGCATTTGTTCAGGAAAAAGGCATTAAAAGTGTAAAGGTTATTTATACCAATGACCTCGATACCGGGCCGTTTATCTCCAATACCTTAATGGTTGACAGCACCACAACCAGGCTCGAAGCTCAGGTTGAAATTTATCGTATGATGCGTCCGGGTGAGCCACCAACAAAAGACGCAGCAGAAAATCTATTTAATAACCTGTTTTTTGCTGAAGAGCGCTATGATATTTCTAAAGTAGGTCGGATGAAGTTCAATCGTCGCTTGCAACGTGATACTTCTGAAGGATCTGGTGTGCTTTTTGATCATCGCCATTTTAGTACACGTAAAGATGATTATGCAAAAGAATTATGTGAAACCCTGGGTGAAACCTCAGACATTATTTCCGTAATGAAGGAATTGATCTCAATACGTAACGGCACCGGTACGGTAGATGATATTGATCATCTGGGTAACCGACGTATCCGTAGTGTTGGTGAGATGGCAGAAAACGTTTTCCGCGTGGGTCTGGTTCGTGTTGAACGAGCAGTGAAAGAGCGTTTGACTACTGCAGAACAGGATGCGCTGATGCCGCAGGATTTAATCAATGCGAAGCCAGTTGCCGCCGCAGTAAAAGAATTCTTTGGTTCCAGCCAGTTATCACAATTTATGGATCAGAATAATCCATTATCTGAAATAACGCATAAACGTCGTATTTCCGCCTTGGGTCCCGGTGGTTTGACACGCGAACGCGCAGGTTTTGAGGTGAGAGATGTACATCCAACGCATTATGGTCGGGTTTGCCCAATTGAAACCCCTGAAGGGCCAAACATTGGTTTGATTAACTCACTGGCCGTTTATGCGCGTACCAATGACTACGGTTTTCTGGAAACCCCTTATCGTAAAATTGTAAAAGGGATGGCAACGGATGAGATTGACTACCTGTCTGCAATAGAAGAAGGCACCTTTATTATTGCGCAAGCAAATGCCACCATGAACGGCAAAGGCAAGTTGTTGGATAAAATGGTGTCATGTCGTCATTTGAACGAGTTTTCATTGTATTCGCCAGCTGAAGTGCAGTATATGGATGTCTCACCAAGGCAGATTGTCTCTGTAGCGGCATCACTGATTCCTTTTCTTGAGCACGACGATGCTAACCGTGCGTTAATGGGCTCAAACATGCAACGCCAGGCAGTACCGACTCTACGTGCTGATAAACCGCTGGTTGGTACTGGCATGGAGCGAACAGTAGCCCATGATTCAGGCGCCTCTGTGGTTGCTACTCGTGGTGGTGTTATTGATTCCGTAGATGCTTCACGTATCGTTATTCGTGCGCATGAAGATGAAGCGGCAGATGCCTCTACTGGTGTTGATATATACAACCTGACCAAATATACGCGTTCCAATCAGAATACCTGCATCAATCAGCGACCGTTGGTACGTGTTGGTGATAGCATACAACGTGGCGATATTATTGCCGATGGTCCGTCAACCGACATGGGAGAACTGGCATTAGGTCAAAACATGCTGGTGGCATATATGGCATGGAATGGTTACAACTTTGAGGATTCCATCATTATCTCTGAGCGTGTGGTAGAAGAAGATCGTTATACCACCATCCATATTCAGGAGTTGAGCAGTGTCGCCCGTGATACCAAACTTGGTCCAGAAGAAATTACTGCTGATATTCCAAATGTCAGTGAAAGTTTGTTGTCCAAACTGGACGAATCCGGTGTGGTTTATGTTGGTGCAGAAGTTAAACCGGGTGACATCCTGGTCGGTAAAGTCACGCCAAAAGGTGAAACCCAGTTAACCGCCGAAGAAAAACTATTGCGAGCTATTTTTGGTGAAAAAGCCTCCGATGTTAAAGATTCATCTTTACGCGTATCGGGCAGTAGCTTCGGTACCGTTATCGGGGTGCAGGTGTTCACCCGTGATGGCGTTGATAAAGACCAACGTGCAATGGAAATTGAGGAAGCAGGAATAATTTCTGTGAAAAAAGACGTTGATGCACAATGGCGCATAATCGAGCAGGATTTGTTTGCTCGTATGGAAAATGTGTTCACAGACAAACAGGCGGCGGGTGGTCCGTCAGGTCTGAAGTCAGGTGATAACATCACCGAAGCTTACCTGAAAGAGCTTGATCATAAAGACTGGATGAAAATTCGTCTTAAAGATGAGGCAGAAAATGCCCGTATTGAAGAACTTGCAAAACAGCATAAGGAGCAACGTCAACTGCTGGATGCGTATTTTACTGAAAAGAAAGACAAGCTTACTGCTGGTGATGATTTAGCACCTGGTGTGCTGAAAATGGTGAAAGTTTACCTTGCCGTTAAGCGCCGCATGCAGCCAGGCGATAAAATGGCGGGTCGTCACGGCAACAAAGGCGTGGTGTCAATAATCGTACCGGTTGAGGATATGCCGCACACTGCTGATGGCACTCCCATCGATATCGTGCTAAACCCACTGGGTGTGCCATCTCGGATGAACGTCGGGCAGATATTAGAAACGCATCTTGGGTTGGCAGCAAAAGGCTTGGGCGATGTTATCGCCAGCATGCTGGACGAGAAAAAATCAGTGGCAGAGATTCGCAGATTCCTCAATGAAATTTATAATCATAACGAGAAGAAAGTCGATTTAAAAGAGTTTAGTGATGATGAGCTGCTGGAGTTAGCCAATAATTTGCGTAAGGGCGTACCGATGGCAACACCGGTATTTGACGGTGCAGATGAAACAGAGATTCATCGTATGCTGGAACTGGCAGGCTTGCCAATATCAGGTCAAACAACTTTGTATGACGGTCGTACCGGCGCGGCGTTTGATAATCCGGTCACCATTGGTTATAAATACATGTTAAAACTGAATCACCTGATTGACGACAAGATGCATGCACGTTCAACCGGGCCTTATAGTTTGGTCACGCAACAGCCACTTGGTGGTAAAGCGCAGTTCGGTGGTCAACGCTTCGGTGAGATGGAAGTGTGGGCGCTGGAAGCGTATGGCGCGGCTTACACCTTGCAGGAAATGCTGACAGTCAAGTCTGATGATGTTGCGGGTCGTAATAAAATGTATAAAAACATTGTTGATGGTAATCATCATATGGAGCCGGGCATGCCGGAGTCCTTCAATGTGTTGCTCAAAGAGATACGTGCTTTAGGCATCAACATCGAGCTAGAACTGGAGAATAAGCCCTAAAGGCCCTATTCAGGCAAAAGCTATACGTTTCGTAACCATATAACTATTTATTATATACAGCAGACAGCAAACAGGATTTAGGGCAATGAAAGACTTACTTAAGCTCATTAAACAACCAGGCCAAACCGAAGATTTTGATGCAATTAAAATCAGCCTTGCATCGCCATCGCAGATGCAGTCCTGGTCTTTTGGTGAAGTAAAAAAACCGGAAACCATTAACTATCGAACCTTTAAACCAGAGCGCGATGGTTTATTCTGTGCCAAAATTTTTGGTCCGGTTAAAGACTATGAATGTTTATGTGGTAAATATAAACGCCTGAAACATCGTGGTGTGGTTTGTGAAAAATGCGGCGTTGAAGTGACTCAGTCAAAAGTACGCCGTGAACGCATGGGGCATATTGATCTTGCCAGTCCGGTGGCGCACATCTGGTATCTCAAGTCATTACCGTCACGTATTGGTTTGCTATTGGATATGACCTTACGGGAAATCGAGCGCATTCTGTACTTTGAAGCTTTTGTGGTCATCGAGCCGGGTCTGACCACGCTGGAAAAAGGTCAGCTACTAACCGACGAAACCTATCTTGAAGCCATTGAAGAACATGGCGACGAATTTGATGCTCGCATGGGCGCAGAAGCGGTTTATGAAATGCTGAAAAGCCTGGTGCTGGAAGAAGAGAAAATAAGCATTCGTGAGGGCATGGGGGCAACCAAGTCTGAAACCAAGCTGAAACGCCTGGCAAAACGCCTTAAACTGGTTGAATCATTTATTGCTTCCGGCAATCGTCCTGAATGGATGATTATGACCATTTTGCCCGTGCTGCCCCCCGATTTGCGTCCGCTGGTGCCGCTTGATGGCGGTCGTTTTGCCACCTCTGATTTAAACGATTTGTATCGTCGCGTGATTAATCGTAACAATCGCCTGAAACGCTTACTGGAATTATATGCACCGGATATTATAGTGCGCAATGAAAAGCGTATGTTGCAAGAATCCGTCGATGCTTTGATGGATAACGGTCGCCGTGGTCGCGCCATCACCGGTACCAATAAACGCCCCCTTAAATCTTTAGCCGATATGATTAAAGGCAAGCAAGGCCGCTTCCGTCAGAACCTGTTAGGCAAACGTGTTGACTACTCCGGTCGTTCAGTGATCGTGGTTGGTCCAACACTGAAATTGCATCAGTGTGGCTTGCCGAAAAAAATGTCACTTGAACTGTTCAAGCCATTTATCTTTAACAAACTATTACGTCGTGGTTTGGCAACAACCATAAAAGCGGCGAAGAAAATGGTTGAAAAGGAAGGTTCGGAAGTCTGGGATATTCTTGAAGAAGTTATCCGCGAACATCCGGTCATGCTTAACCGCGCACCAACTTTGCATCGATTAGGTATTCAGGCATTTGAACCAATACTGATTGAAGGCAAAGCGATACAACTGCATCCATTGGTTTGTACTGCGTTTAACGCCGACTTTGACGGCGACCAGATGGCAGTACACGTGCCGCTATCCATTGAAGCGCAACTGGAGGCGCGTACTTTAATGTTGGCGACAAATAATATTCTATCGCCTGCCTCTGGTGATCCGATTATTGTGCCGTCGCAGGATATCATACTGGGTCTGTACTACATGACACGTGAATCGGTCAATGTAGCCGGTGAAGGCATGGTATTTGCTGATGTGGATGAAGTACATCGTGCCTACGACAATGGCGTTGCTCATCTGCAGGCAAAAGTTAAAGCCCGCATCAAAGAGGTTGTATTTAATGAAGAAGGTGAAATGGTTGATAAATTCACCGTGGTCGATACCACAGTGGGTCGCGCCATCCTGTCTGAAATTATACCAGCGGGTATCCCCTATGAATTAGTCAATCAGGATCTGGGCAAAAAAGCCATTTCAAATCTGATTAACTCCTGTTATCGTCAGGTGGGTTTGAAAGAAACGGTTATCTTTGCTGACCAGCTTATGTACACCGGTTTCAGATATTCAACCGTTTCAGGGATTTCAATCTGTATTAATGATATGGTCATCCCTGAAGAAAAAGAAACATTGCTGGCTGGCGCGGATGCCGAAGTAAAAGAAATTCAGCAACAATATGCCTCCGGTCTGGTGACTAATGGTGAGCGTTACAACAAGGTGGTGGACATCTGGTCGCATGCTAATGAAGCGGTGGCGAAGGCGATGATGGATAAGCTCAGCACCATGGAAGTTGAAGATGCTGACGGCAACATGGTGAGCCAGCCTTCATTCAATAATATCTTTGTCATGGCTGATTCAGGCGCTCGTGGTTCAGCCGCGCAAATTCGTCAGTTAGCCGGTATGCGTGGTTTGATGGCGAAGCCGGATGGCTCGATTATTGAAACCCCGATTACTGCGAATTTCCGCGAAGGTCTTAACGTACTTCAGTACTTTATTTCTACTCACGGCGCACGCAAAGGTCTGGCTGATACTGCGCTTAAAACAGCAAACTCAGGTTATTTGACCCGTCGACTGGTCGATGTGGCACAGGATATGGTTATTCTTAAAGCTGACTGCGGTACTGATAAAGGCATGTTTGTGCAGTCCATCATTGAAGGTGGTGATGTGGTTATGGCATTGAGTGACTTGGTGCTGGGTCGTGTAGTAGCGCGTGATGTGGTCAATACCGATGATGAAATATTGATTGCACGTGGTACATTGCTGGATGAGCAATGGGTGGAGCAGCTCGATGAATTAGGCGTTGATGAAATATTTGTACGTTCAGTTATTACCTGTGAAAACAAACAGGGTGTTTGTTCCATGTGTTACGGGCGTGACCTTGCGCGCGGTCATCTGGTTAATCATGGTGAAGCGGTGGGCGTAATTGCTGCGCAGTCCATAGGCGAACCGGGAACCCAGCTGACCATGCGTACTTTCCATATTGGTGGTGCCGCGAGTCGGTCAGCGGCAGCTAACAGCATCAGCGTTAAATCGACAGGCATCGTTAGTTTGCACAACATAAAAGTTGTACCGCAAAGAAGTGGTAATCTGGTGGCAGTATCGCGCTCAGGCGAACTAGGTGTTTCTGATGAAAATGGTCGCGAGCGTGAGTTATATAAGATTCCTTATGGCGCTGTTATTTCTGTAGAGGAGGGTGGCGCTGTCACTGGTGGACAGGTTGTCGCCACCTGGGATCCACATACTCACCCAATTATTACCGAGGTAGCAGGTAAAGTTAAATTCACCGATTTTGCAGAAGGCATCAGTGTTCAGAAAGAAACCGATGACATTACCGGTTTATCATCCATCGTGGTGATCGACCCGAAACAGCGTCCAACAGCAGGTAAGGACATGCGCCCATTGATGACACTGGTGGATGAAAAAGACAATGACCTGAATATTGCTGGTACCGAACAGGCCGCACGCTACTTCCTGCCATCCGGTGCGATCATCAATATCGAAGACGGTAATGACGTGTCGGTGGGTGACGTGATTGCACGTATTCCCCAGGAATCCAGTAAAACCCGTGATATTACCGGTGGTCTACCACGTGTTGCCGATCTGTTTGAAGCGCGTAAACCAAAAGAGCCTGCGATTATGGCAGAAGCCTCCGGCGTGGTCAGCTTCGGTAAGGAAACCAAAGGCAAGCAGCGTCTGGTGATTACCAAAGACAGCTCAGAAGCGGTGGAAACACTGATCCCAAAATGGCGTCACATCAATGTATTTGAAGGTGAGCGTGTGCAGCAGGGTGAGGTGATCGCTGATGGTGAACGTAGCGCGCATGACATCCTGCGCTTACTGGGTGCAGAAGAGTTAGCCGAATATCTGGTGAATGAAATCCAGGATGTTTATCGTTTACAAGGTGTAAAAATTAATGACAAGCATATCGAAGTCATCATTCGCCAAATGTTGCGTAAATGTGAAATCATTGAAGGCGGTGACTCCGCATACCTTAAAGGTGAAATTGTAGAACGTGCGCGTGTCATTGACGAATGTGCCCAGCTGGAAGCGGAAGGAAAAGAGCCTGCGATCTTTGAGCCAATACTGTTAGGTATTACCAAAGGTTCACTGGTGACAGAATCCTTTATATCAGCGGCTTCATTCCAGGAGACGACACGGGTATTAACCGAAGCCTCGGTGCGTGGTGGTAGCGATCCCCTGCGTGGTTTAAAAGAGAATGTAATTGTAGGTCGTTTGATTCCGGCAGGTACCGGTCTGGCTTATCACGAAGAAAGGCAACGCCAACGTACTGCAGACATAGAAGCTGCTTTTATCACTGAAGAAGAGGTAAGTGCAGAATTAAACGCTGAGGTGACAGAAGAGCTGGATGATGTACAAGTTCCGACAGAAATTATTGAAGCTGCCGACTCAAAAGAAACTAAAGCAGAAGCTGAGTAGGATGCTTGGAAATCCATTTATCCAATGCACCGTAAAACCCCGTCCTTCAGGTCGGGGATGTAAGGTGCCCATTGCGTAGCAATCCTGCAGACACGCTGTTTGTCTGACACTACTTAGGTTGTTTAGTCTGTAGGTGTTTAGGGGGACATATCCTAACAGACTACAGACTAAACAACCTAAGTAGGTACAGCAGTTAAAGTAATCTTATTACTTTAATCAGGAATCCCCTTCCTTTAGGGAAGGGAGGATTTCTCGTTTCCACGTTCCTGCGTGGGAATGCATGCTCATGCTAATGGCAAGTTGTAGGCGTTACTACGCGGGAGCGTGGCAACGATTAATAACCCTACATGGTAGACAAATTCATATACTCATCCATTTCTTTTTCTGAAAGTGGCTGATTGTTTTCAAGTTTATCGCTTAGAAACTCATAACGATCTTCAGTACTAAGGCGTTCGATAATGCTTTTATATACATCAAGTATGTTGTCGGTATTTTCTGTTTCAGGGGTTTGTAACATAGACATGGTCTGCAGCGAGTTTTCATGCTCGCTGCCGCGAAAGCGTTCAAGTAATGCGGCGCATGAAATTTGCTGATTTGATTCTATTGCTTGCTGCAAGGTGTATAACAAGGGCAGGCCTTTTTTAAAGGCATGCTTGAAACCATCAGGTACTTTATATTGTGCTGCCAATACCGGGTTTTGTATTAGTAATGCAATGGCAATGCGGGTTTTGTTAATTAAAATTTTTTGTCTTTGAGTCGCTTTGGTTTTTTTTATTAAAGCAGGTTTTGCGGTCTCGTTTGAGACGATTCTGGA
Organism: uncultured Thiotrichaceae bacterium; assembly: GCA_964646145.1. Lineage (GTDB taxonomy): Bacteria > Pseudomonadota > Gammaproteobacteria > SZUA-229 > SZUA-229. The sequence continues at coordinate 3,845 of CAZYCY010000016.1, read as the reverse complement.
CTCTATAAGCTGTTGGCTTAAACCAATAAGTGAAGACAGTTCTTTAATTAACAAATCTTTAAACAGACTATTGTGCATTTTCTGAATTAACTTATTGGCTTTATTGGCGAGCTGTGCCTTGCCTTCTTTTGTGCGGGTATTTGATTCTGATTTTAAATTTTTAAATAAAAATTCAGATAAGGTGACGGCGTTTTTTATACGTTGTTCAAAATTTTGTTTACCTTCTTTGCGAATCATGGTGTCAGGATCTTCTTTTTCAGGCAGAAAAAGAAACTTGGCGACCATGCCATCACGGATAACGCCAAGGGTGTTTTCCAATGCGCGCCATGCGGCTTTTTTACCCGCATTATCGCCGTCATAACAAAATATAACTTCATGCGTGCTGCGAAATGTTTTTTGTATTTGTTCTGTGGTGGTGGCAGTACCCAGTGACGCTACCGCATAATTGATGCCGTGCTGCGCCAGTGCGACCACATCCATATAACCTTCAACAATAATAATACGATCTATTTTTCTTAATGCCTGTTTGCTTTCATGTAAACCGTAAAGCTCAAAGCCTTTATGAAAAACGGTGTTTTCTGGTGAATTTAAATATTTGGGTTCACCTTTATCAAGTATGCGACCGCCAAAGCCGATTACTCGACCGCGTTGGTCGCTAATGGGAAAAATAATGCGGTCACGAAAGCGGTCATAGGTTTTATTTTCTTTATTAACAATTAAACCGGTTTTGCCTAATGCGTTTAAATTGTCTGTGGTTTTGCCAAGATGACGGATTAAAAAATCCCAGCCATCGGGTGCGTAACCAATTTTAAATTGTTTGACAACGTCACCGGAAAGACCACGTTTTTTAAGATACACAATGGCGTGCTCAGAGTTTTTTAACTGCTGTTGAAACAGTTCGCTGGCTTGTTTTAATATATCGTAAAAAGGTTGCTTGTCCTGTTTGTTTTGTCCAGAAAAGCCATCGTTTTCATGTGGCACATCCAGATGCTGATCAGCGGCAAGTGACTCAATCGCATCAACATAACTCAGGTGCTCGTAGTCCATTAGAAAACCAATGGCATTGCCTTTGGCATGGCAGCCAAAACAATAAAAAAATTGTTTATTTTCACTAACGGTAAAAGAAGGGGTTTTTTCGTTATGAAAAGGGCAGCAGGCGGTAAATTCTTTGCCTTTTCTTTTTAGTGGCACGCGTGCATTAATGACTTCGACGATATCAGTTCTTGCGATCAGGTCATCAATAAAATTTTGCGGGATGCGACCAGCCACAGTAATTACGGGTGCAGGTTTACAAAAGACAACTGACGCGGGTTGAAAATACGCTCATATTCCACGATGGCATAACGATCCGTCATGCCGGCAATGTAATCGGCTATACCGCGAGCGACACCGTTGTCACCGTGCCTGTCTTTTAATTGCTGGCAATGATCGAAAGCTTCGCCAGGTAATATCTTGAGGTCTTCGATAAAAGCATTGAATAAAGCGTTAATCACATCGGCAGCTTTTTTAGTCATGCGATGTACGCGATAATGTTGATAGAGATCTTTGCGAAGAAATTGTTTCAGCTCCAGTTTTTTTTTGTTCATGCCGTCACTAAACTCCACAAGCCGTTGTTTATTGTGGCGCACATCATTAACGGATTTCAAGCTTGCCCTGGCGATGTTTTCTCGCGAGCAGTCAATTAAGTCGACCACCATAACATTAATCATGCGACGAATAATTTCGTGCACAAGTTTTTTATCATCGAGCTTGGCATATTGCTGTTTGATAATTTCATGTTGATCGTTGAATAATTCAATTTTTAATAAATCAGCAATGCTGATTAAGCCGTAGCGAATGCCGTCATCTATGTCATGGTTATTGTAAGCAATCTCGTCGGAGTAATCGGTTAATTGTGCTTCCAAACCGGGGTGTGTTTTATTGATAAATCGCTTGCCAATATCACCAAGTTTTTTTGCATTGGGGATGGCGCAGTGCTTTAAAATACCTTCACGAGTTTCAAAAGTTAAGTTGAGACCGTCAAAATCTGCGTATTTTTGCTCAAGCTTATCAACTACGCGCAATGATTGAATATTGTGTTCAAATCCACCGAAGCTTTTCATGCAGTTGTTCAAAGCGGTTTGTCCGGCATGACCAAAGGGGGTATGACCAAGATCATGCGCCAATGCGATGGCTTCGGTCAAGTCTTCGTGCAGCCCTAACTCACGTGCGATGCTGCGGGCAATCTGGGCGACTTCAAGCGAGTGCGTTAAACGGGTGCGAAACAAATCACCTTCGTGGTTAACAAATACCTGCGTTTTATATTCCAGCCGTCTGAATGCGGCACAGTGAATAATGCGGTCACGGTCGCGCTGGTATTCATTGCGATAGGTCGGGTGGGTTTCGCTAAATAGGCGCCCGATCGACCGGGTATCATTACAGGCATACGAGGCTAAGCGACCGCTGTAACTGCTACGGCTCTGTGCTATGTTTGCTTTATTATCCCGGCTCATTATTGATCATGTTCGGCAGTTAGTGAATGTTCAATAGCTTTGTTTAAATTTTCTGTTTTAAAATTATCAGTAACCAGTGCTTGTCCAATACCTTTCATTAATACCAGGCGCAAGACGCCATCAAGTACTTTTTTGTCAACCGACATCAGTTCCAGGAATTGTGCGCTGGACATGGTTGGCGGTGCTTTAGCGGGTAGCTTGGCCTGTGCAACAAGATTGATTGTTTTTCGAGTATCTTCATCACTCATCCAGCCTAGTTGGTTAGACATGACCGCTGCCATACACATACCGGCACCAATGGCTTCACCGTGCAACCATTCACCATAACCCATGGCGTTTTCTATGGCATGACCGAAGGTGTGACCAAGGTTAAGTAATGCGCGTTTGCCACTTTCACGCTCATCGGCAGCGACTATATCGGCTTTGGTTTGGCAGGAGACTTTAATGGCATAAGTTAAGATTTTTTTATCCCGGTTTAGTAATGCCTGCATGTTTTTCTCTAACCAGGAAAAAAAATCGGCATTGCAGATTAAGCCGTATTTTATAATTTCAGCAATGCCAGAGCTTAATTCTCGATCAGGCAAAGTGTCGAGGGTATCGGTGTCGGCAATGACCGCTTTGGGTTGATGAAAAGCCCCAATCATATTCTTGCCGAGTGCGTGGTTAACGCCGGTTTTGCCACCAACTGAAGAATCGACCTGTGATAACAGCGTGGTTGGAATCTGGATCAGGTGTACACCACGCTGGTAACTGGCGGCAGCGAAACCCGCCATATCGCCAACCACACCACCACCCAGGGCGATAACGGTGGTGTTGCGATCAAAGCGATTACGCAGCAGGCTATCGTAAATTTGATTTAGCACTTCCAGATTTTTATATTTTTCACCATCGGGCAGGATAACGCTCTGCTGTTTGAGTCCGGATAACATGGCCTGGGTTGCTTCGAGATAAAGCGGGGCAACGGTTTCATTGCTGACAATAAGGGCGCTATTGCCGGGAATGTGTTGTTGTAATAAGTCTGCCTTACCAAGCAGATTGTTTTCTATGTAAATGGGGTAACTGCGTTCCCCCAAATCTACGGTTAATATTGTCATTTGTTTGTTTTTTGGTAACTATTTGGCATAACTGGAATGAAAGCAATTTTATCCGCAAATGAACGCAAATGAACGCAAATACAACAATATCATTTTACGTTACCCAATTTCTCATTACCACGCTCTGCGTAGGAATAAGTAATAAAATCTTTAAAGTTTTTATTCGCGTTCATTTGCGGAAAAACTAATTCTTTTATAAAGGTTTAAAGTAACTACTCAGCGTAATTTTGGAAAAGGACGCAGGTTATTGATTTTTAAG
>CAZYCY010000015.1:0-15149 GCA_964646145.1 uncultured Thiotrichaceae bacterium | reverse complement strand
TTCACGAAAAGTGACACACGGATGTGTCGTTTACGCACCTAAGGATGGAATTGATAGAGATGCCCTTTATATCTTTCAACTTAGAAACTGCACAAAAACACACCGGGGAAACCATTAATGTTATACGCCATTATATCGCAAGATGTAGAAAACAGCTTACAAAATCGCCTTAATGCCAGACCAGAACACATAAAACGCCTGGTTGCACTGCAGGAACAGGGACGATTAATACTGGCAGGTCCGCACCCGTCAATCGACTGTGAGGACCCTGGTGAAGCCGGTTTTAGCGGTAGTCTGGTAATCGCTGAATTTGAAAATTTGCACGACGCCAAAGCCTGGGGCGATGCTGACCCCTATGTGGCGGCAAACGTCTATGCCAGCATTATTGTCAAACCCTTTAAAAAAGTGTTCCCCAGCTAGAACCCGAACAAAAATAACCCACGGCGAATCGATTCTAAGAAATATTAATAATAGCGAGCTATTGCTTATTCACAGATAAATGAACCATCCCGCCGCAACTGGCAGGGAATAAAACCCCAAGGGATTCAAGCTCGAAAAAACATCAGAAAAATTAACCGCCCATGCAGGATTAGTACTTGCTGGTGAACATATACCTTTCGCACTTAAACTGACCGGACTGATAAATACACACACCTGTTAGCAGACAGGCTGTAGCAGATAAAATGTAGACTTATACAGATTCGGTCTCATTGCTCTCTTTATCTTCATCCGAACTAACAACTTTATTACGTCCCAGGCGCTTTGCCAGATACATGCGATTATCAGCACTCATCATGGTCTCCTGAATAGTATTATACTGCTTGAAATTTGCAATACCTATCGACACAGTTGCATGTAGCGCGGGAGCAATGTCATTAAAATTAAAATTCGCTATGCTTTTTCGAATTCGTTCAGCCACTTTATTCGCATTATTCATATCGGTATCAACCAACAAACAAACAAATTCTTCGCCACCAAAACGTGCTGCAAAATCAATTTCACGTATGCAATTTTTAAGAATTTTTGAAAATTGCTGCAATACCATGTCGCCAGTATGATGACCAAAAGTATCATTGATGCGCTTAAAACGGTCAAGGTCACAAAAACAAAGAACAAAGTCGGTATTATTTCTTTCCGATAGCGCTTTTTGTTGATCTAAAATGTCCATAAAATGCCTGCGATTATGCAAAGTAGTGAGTTCATCACTTATTGCCAGCTCTCTGTTAACTATCAGTGCTTCCTGCAGTTCAATATATTGTTTTTTAGCACGCTCTCGCAAGCGATGGATGGATGAACCAGTGTATAACATGACTGTTATTGTGCCGACAAATGCCAATAGCTGTAACAGTTCAAATTCTATATCTATGCGCTGTGGCTCATAAAGAAAAAGATATGCAATAATCAGGCTGTAACCAAATACCACAAACACCGAAACGGACAAAAACTCTCGAAAACGCAATTTAAAATAACCAAAACTTAACATACCAAAATACCCGATAAGCATTAATCCACGCCAGCCGTTTAACAGATAAACAATGGTTAATAAAAACAGTGTTGCCCACAATAATTGTGGCACAGTGAGGCTGGGGTCATAATATTTTTTATTTAAACCGCTACGAAGAATAACCGTAAAACAAAGCTCACCTGCCCAGAAAAGTATAATGATCGCGATTAAGATGCGTTTATCAACTGAATATAAATTGTAATGATAAAAATAAACGACAACGATAGTAAATCCTAACAAAGCTAAAACAGCCGAGAGATGCCTGAACATACGTAATGCCTGCTTAGGATCATTGCTAAATAAAAAGTAATACATTCCCTGCTATTCTCGACTAACCTGGTAGATTAAATAAACGATAAAAATTATTTCTTGATGTTTCAGCAATGTGTTCGATACTGGTATTTCTTATTTTTGCCAGTGTCTTGGCAACCTGTTGTACATATGCTGGTCGATTTTGTTTGCCCCGATACGGCGATGGCGCTAAATAGGGCGAATCTGTTTCAATTAATAAACGATCATCAGGAATGGTTTTTGCAATTTCGCGCAAACTGCCCGCATTTTTAAAAGTTACAATGCCAGAAATTGATATCATTAAGCCCATTTCCAGTGCCTTGTTTGCAAATGTCTGGGTTTCCGTAAAACAGTGGATAACACCGCCGCATAAGTCGGCTTTTTCTTTGGATAAAATGGCCAGCGTGTCATCACCAGCATCACGGGTATGAATGATGACCGGTTTGTTTAGCTGATTCGCGACTTTAATATGATCACGAAAACGCTGGCGTTGCTGTTCTCGCTGCTGCTCTAGAACATCTTTATGATCTGAACCTGGCTGATGCTGGTAATAATCAAGACCCGTTTCGCCAATAGCAACGACCTTATCATCGCTCGCCAGCTGCGTTAAATAATCAACAGAAAATGCTTTGCTTTGTTCTGCCATTGGATGCATACCGGCTGATACTGAGATACCCGGATAAGCACGAACCTTTTCTAGCATTTCAGGATATTTATCCAGGTTAATGGAAACGCACAACATGTGTTCCACGCCAGCGTTATGTGCTTGCTGAATCAGCACATCAAAATTGTTATCAAACTCAGATAGATCGATACAGTCAAGATGACAGTGCGAATCAACTAACATTGCAGATCACCTAATCTAATCACTAATTAAATCACATAGTGTGAGTTATACGATCAGATTTGAGCGCACCAGCCAGATGGGTTTCTATTTTACCGCGTGTTGCGCCTTGATCTTGTTGTGAAAACTGCACACCCACGCCCTGTGCACGGTTTCCTTGTGCACCTTTTGGTGTTATCCAGATTATTTTACCAGCAACAGGTAGACGTTCATTATCGTCCATCAAGGTTAAAAGCATAAATACTTCATCACCCAGTCTATAGGTTCTATTGGTTGGTATAAATAAACCACCATTTCGAACGTAGGGCATATAAGCTGCGTAAAGCGATGATTTATCTTTAATGCTTAGTGAAAGCATTCCCGGTCGTGCAGCCGATGTCTCCATAAACACTCCTCTAAAATTATTGTAACTGTTCAGTTCGTCTATGAAGCAGTCACTTCAAGACCTGGGGGAACCTCTGATTAGTTATAAATTATTATGCAACGCTTAGGACTCAGGATTAAATAAGATGCGGAACTTAACGCCGAATTTTTGTTTCAGATTGGATGATCTCAAAAGGCGCATAGTTGCGCTACGCAACGATTTGAGATCATTCAAGCTGGAGCAAAAAGGCAAGTTAAGTTTCGTAAGTTATTTGATCCTGAGTCCTTAATACAAGCTGTCCCATGATAGTAGCAGATTTTCCCATAATAACTGTTCGTTTACTGCAATGCTGCTATGTGACAAATTAAAAATTAGCTGATCAACAAAACGATATAAACGTCGTTGATTTACCTTTTTTGCCAATGTCTGTAGCTCAATGCGACATTGCTCATTAGTAATAGTCGTTTCTATGCCACATGACTTTAATTTAGCAATGTCTGTAGCCCAAATCATCATTCCCTCTAGCGTCCGATTTCTGGAAAATTTCGTCAGCTTTGCTGCATAGTCCAGTAAGTTTTTATTTGAAACTGGTGCAGTCATGGCTGCGGAAAGAATTTCCTGATACTCCGTTTCCTGCAGGTAGATTAAAGCGGAAAGCGGTGAAGCAAAAGCCATTTTTAATGATTGCTGTAGCTGGCTTTCACTAAATTCAGACTGGTTATCCTTTAACCAGCGTAATGACTGGCTTTCATCTGGCACGCTAAAGCGCATTGACTGGCACCGACTTCGTATGGTGATTGGTAGACGATGTGTGTGTGCCGTTACCAATAAAATAAGTGTGTTTTTACCCGGTTCTTCCAGCGTCTTTAATAAACTATTGGCCGCTTGCAGGGTTAATTGTTCTGCCTGATTCAAAATTGCCACACGAAAGCCACCGTATTGACTGGTCTGGTTTAATTTTTCGCATAAAATACGAATATCATCAATTCGAATGCTCAGTACAGGATTCTTACTTCTTGAGGTGACTGCTGTGGTTGGTTTTAAATAGTGCAGGTCAGGATGCGTATTTGCTGCCAGGAGCTGGCATGGTTTGCATAATCCACATGCCTGATGATCTGGTGTTGGTGATTGACACAATAGCGCATTTGCCAGTGCTACAGCAAAATCAGCCTTCCCTAAACCCTGGTTGCCGCACAATAACATGGCATGTGGTAGGCGCTCAGTTTTTAATAACTGAGTTATTTGTGTCCATTGTGTTTGTTGCCAGGGATAGAGCATATAAAAACTGTGAGTAGTGAATTATAATTTTTCAGGGTTTAATATTTTATATTCAAGCAGCTTTTCACGTATCTGTGCTTGTACAGCATTCAGTTCTAGCGATGCATCAATCAGACAAATTCGACTCGGGTAATGATTGCTCATTTCAATATACGCTTCGCGTACACGCTGAAAAAAATCATCCTTTTCTTTTTCAATACGATCAGGCTCACTTCGACGCCCGGCACGCGCACGACCTGTTTCAACCGGTGCATCGAGAACAATGGTTAAATCAGGGCGTAAGTCACCCTGTACCCATTGTTCCAGGTTACTGATTTTTTCCACATCCAACATACGTCCACCACCCTGATAGGCATAGGTAGCTTCGGTAAAACGGTCACACAATACTGTCCGATTGCTTGCCAGTGCAGGCAAAATAACTTTTGATAAATGCTCAGCCCGTGCCGCAAACATCATCAGCAACTCAGCATCTGCACTCATATTCTCGTCAGAATGGTACAGCAATAAATCACGCAGTGCTTCACCAAGGTGGGTTCCGCCAGGCTCCCTGGTCAATACACAATCATGTCCGCACAATTCAAGCAGTTCTTTTATAAATAGAAGGTTACTGGTTTTGCCGACACCCTCAATTCCTTCTAATGTAATAAATTTGCCATGTCTTAATTTTTCACTTTTCATTTTTGCTTTTTATTGATCAGCGTCTATTCCGCTGATACTTGTTAACCGCTTTATTGTGATCTTTTAAATTGGTAGAAAACACATGTCGCCCGCTGCCATCACTATAAGAAACAAAAAACAGATATTCTGTTTCATCAGGATGTAAAGCCGCATGTATAGAGCCTCTACCCGGCAAAGCAATTGGCGTTGGTGGTAGTCCATGACGCGTATAAGTATTATACGGGGTATCCTTTCTCAAGTCCCTGAGACGAATATTACCGTCAAAGTTTTCAATCCCGTAAATAACGGTGGGGTCGGTTTGCAAACGCATGTTTTTTCGTAATCTGTTAACAAATACGCCAGCGATGATCGGACGCTCCTCAGCAACGGCACTTTCTTTTTCGACAATGGATGCCATTATCAATGCTTCATAAGAGGATTTAAAGGGCAGGTTTTCTTGTCGCTGTGACCATTCCTGTTCAAGAATTTCTGTCATTGCAGTATAAGCACGTTTCAGTAACTTGACATCACTGGTGCCACGAGAAAAATGATAGGTATCAGGGTAAAAGCGACCTTCCGGATGCTCCCCTTCAAACCCCAGTTTTTTCATTATTTCTTCATCAGTAAGGTTTTTAAGGTCTTGTGTTATCAGTGGATTTTGCTGAATAAGTGCCAGTATTTGTCGAAAGGTGAAACCTTCAATAAACGTAATTCTATGTTGCACCACCTTGCCAACAACCATGTGTTCGAGTAGACCGACGAGTGTCATACCGGGGCTTAGTAGATATTCACCTGCTTGTAGCCTGGTTGCTTTATGATTCACCTTGCCCCAGATAATGAAGTAATTTTTATGCTCAAGTACACCTTTTTCAATAAGCTGGTTTGCCAGGGTTTGGATACTTGATCCTCTGGAAAAAACAAGTGTTTGTGGCTCGGTTAAAGACATTTCTGCACGCATTTCAGACGTTATTTCTATCGAAAAGTAAAAAACAATGGCCACTACAATACTCATAATGGCAAGCAGTGTGAGCAGGCTCTTGCTAAATAATTTGATCATTTTGACCTCTGGTGTTTAATAGCATATTAAAAAGAGTATTGACGAAAGCGTTTTCATGGTATTGTGAGCAGCCAAGTTTATTTATCAATTTCATACCAAACAAGCTGTTTGAAATAAAAAGTGCGTCCATAGTCAATAACTCATCGAGTTTTATATTGACAATGGATAAGTGAATTTTATTCTTTTTTGCCAAATTAATGATGACATCACGCATCACCCCGTTTACGCCTGACTGACTGAGATCTGGTGTAAACAAATGATCGCCCTTAATAGCAAACAAGTTGCTCATTGTACCTTCAATAACATGTTGATTGGCATTTAACATTAAACCATCAGCAATTTTATTGTCGGTATTGGCAATATCGGGACCTGCGCCCCATTCATTTCTTGCCAGTACATTTTCCAGCCGGTTCAAATGTTTTAATCCTGCCAGATTTTCATTTATGGATACTTGTTGCTTGCAAACAAACAACTCACCTGTTGTCAATTTCTCTGTTAACAAAGATGAATAATTAAAATCCAAGCTGGATAATAAAACAAGACGATTACCCGTTATGTTTTTTGTAAAAACATAACCCCGTTCACTACTGCCCCTTGTAAGAATGATTTTTAATACCAATGTTGCACTATCAGACTGTTTATTCTTGCTTAATAAACAAGCGATATCATCCAGTAAAGTTTGTGCATCTGGACACGCTAATTGTAACTTGTTTGCCGATGTTGAAAGACGCTGATAATGCTGATGCCAGTAAAATAAATGATTATTGTGACACAATATAGTCTCGAAGATGCCATCACCGTAGTGAATAGCACGATCATTTATTGTTAAATACTCAACAGCTATGCCATTGATAAGACTGTTCACTGTCCGTTATTCGCCAGTGCTTAAAATATTTGATTGCAGTTTCATGGTGCAATCAATCAGGCTATCAAAGGTAGACCCATGTGTGACCAGTACAATGGTGCAAAAACCTTTGCTTAGCTGAAGGTAATTATACAAGCCAATGAGTGCCGTTTTATCCAGATTATTTTCTGATTCATCCAGTATCAATAGAGCAGGTTTGTTTACTACCACACGTATCAGACCTATTTTTTGCTTGCGCCCACCAGAAATATTCCGACCTCCCTCAAGTACCACTGTATCAAGTCCATCTTGCCAGTCTAATAAAAAATCACTTAAACCAAGATCATTTAAAGCCATATAAATCTGTTCATCGCCAATATCACGACCAAGGGTAATATTGAGTCGCAACGAATCACCCAGAATAAGAATATCCTGTGGCAAATAACCACTGTTTTTTACCATATAGCCTGAACCCAGTTCGCTAAATGCTTTATTATTGATGAAAACACCACCTGACGCAGGTGGAATCAAACCCAGAATGATTGACAATAATGTTGATTTTCCAGCGCCATCGACACCCACAATTGCGCTGCAAAGTCCTTCAGGAAAAACCGCACTAAAATCGGTCAATACAGCCTTATCTTTGTAAGAAAAGGATACATCTTTTAATTCTACAGTAATTAGCGTGGTAATGCCTTCACCCTGCAAGTTACCTTTTTGCTTAGATTTGGATCTTCTCCGCCATTATGACAAAAAGAGAATGTTAAATACGCCTGATCCTATGATATATAAGGCTTTCAAAGACTTTATCCAGCACATAAATCTATAAGCATCTGACAAAATAGATAAACATGCTGGATTTATACAAGGTTGCTAATATATGCTCAATATAATCAGCATCCACTGATCCTTTGAGATTTAATAAATACGGGAGTGCCTAGGTTTAAAATGTCATAATGGTGGAGAATATCCAAATAAACCCTATATGAAATATAGGTTTTGTTCAGATTCGTTTTACTATTGGAAAATACTCTTGGAACATTCAATTTCAAAAATAAAGATATTTACCACCATTGTTGAAAGGGGTTCTATCAAAAGTGCTTCAGCACAACTGAATCTGGATTCCTCCACGGTGAGCCGCCAACTAAGTTCGCTTGAAAATGATCTAGGGTTGTTGTTAGTGCGACGTAGCACACGAAAACTCAGTGTTACCGCCATCGGAAAACAGATTTTTAAATACTATAAAACCGTCACCGAGGAACTGAAAAAGGTTGAAAAGTTGTGCAATATGACCGATCTACCGCGGGATATCCATTTGACTATTCCGCAGATTTTTGGAAGTTATGCGGTAATGCCCCTGATTCAAGACTATATTGAGCAACACCCACATATACGGATTCACGTGGACTGGTCGGATCTACGGCGGGATCTTGTTGAGAGCAACTTTGATATAGGTATACGTGGTGAGAAGCTCGACAGTGAAAATATTGTTGCCTTGGCATTATCGGAACTGAAACTCTGTTTTATCGCCAGCCCGAAACTATTAAAACGATACCACCCAGTCAAGTCGTTTGTCGATCTGGTAAAGCTGCCCTGGATAAGGATCAATTTTCAGAACCGACCATGCAGTAAGTTACCACCTCTCAAAAAAGGTTTTCACCTAAATGTGAATGATATCACTGAGGTGCCACTGACTGTTAATAGTCAGGAAGCGGCCATAAAAGCAGTACAATCTGGTATCGGGATCACTATCGTTGAGCGTGTTGCGGTGGAAGCACAAATTGAGCAAAGTAAATTGTTAGAGTTGTTTCCTGATTCCATTGAGTCCCTTGGCTATTACTGGCTATATAAGCCTGATGGTCGCTGGATTCAGCCACATATCAGAGAGTTTTCTCAACATCTTATTGACAAATTACGAGTTGCCCACATGGTATAGGAGAACATTTTTATAATTATTTATCAGCCACTTATATTTTGTTTGTACCAGTAAACTGTTTCTTTAATTGCAATCTCGTGTGCCGTAGATTTATTGCCAAATTCTTTCTCATACTTTTTGTGTTCGACTATGTATGGTTTTTCACATTTGTCTTGGTTTAAAACCTTAAAATCATATTTACCTCAAGCCGTGAATCAGATGTAAATGACTGTAATGCTGGGTCGTTCTCTACATGAGAAAATTTATATAAACTTGCTTCAATAAACCAGTGTTGTTTAATTTGTGTTCTGGCACGAAGATCCCAAAGACTTGAGTTATGGTCTAGGTCATGGGTAAACCGAAGCTCATATACGGTGCTGCTTAAATTATTCATGGCAAGACGAAAACCGAGAAAAATGTCATTCTGGAAGGGAGCTAACGGAGAACGGTTGTCAGCTTTGCGTCCATCATAATAATATTCACCGTACAATGTCAGCGATTTTTTGCTTAAACCAATACGTGGAAACTCACGTTCCAGGCCAATACCCAAAGCCAAAAAATTATCATCGTCCGTAGAGCGATAAATTGATTCCAGTTTTGTAATCAACGGCCCCTTCACCCACAATAGCTCAAACCCTGCCTGATTTATTCTGCTATAATTGGGTTGCAGGCTGATGACATTACCCACTGCGTCCCGGTTGAGCTTAAAATAAGGCGACCGAGTATGACCGTAGTAATAAGAAACAGCAAATTCCATGGACGCTAACATTTGTGAAATACGCATCGCTGTAGAAAATGCATTTTGTCCCTTTTCAAACTCAGCATCAGAAAACGCAAGTGCAGATGTGCGAAACCGATCTTTCCCTTCGCTCAAACGCTCTTCGCGACTATAAGGCAACAACCATACATCGACCCTGCCAGCGTCAAGCAACCAGGAGAGTTTACCTCCCGGAATGCCCAGTTTTATACCGCCCTGAAAATCTTCAATGCGATCTCGCGGGTTAAGTATATCTACCGGGCTGAATGCTTCCAGCACACCCCAGTGTTCCATTAATACACCGCCAGACACTTCAAACTGCGAAGCGTAATAACTCAATATGAGTTCACGCACATCGCTCCGTCGGGTTTTATTTGCCTCAGGATGATAACGACCAAAAATTGACATATTGATATCAATAGCACGATTTATCTGGTCGTTATAATCCAGACTTATTGCTATTGAATACTGGTTGTCACGGTCAGACTGTTCACTAAACAATGGGTCTTTTGTATAATGATTATATCTCCCTTCAACGGTTCCTCTAAATATCATGCCAGTGGCTACCGAATGCGGTACTACCATCAAAAAAACCAATAACGCGGAGACGTTATTTTTCCACATTATCTAGACCATCTTCTCAACGTGGCAGGATTAAAGTCGCTTGCCGTAAGATCTATGTCAAAGCTATAGTCGGACCAGATAATCGTGGAAACAGCACCAGTTCTTAGATTGGTCATTACTACTTTCATGGGTCGCCAATGTTTTCCGGCAAATTGTTTATACTCATAAAAATTCAGTTCTTTTAACGGACGTCCGTTAAGGTCATGATATAACAATCGCAAAGGACGATAGATTTCCTGATCCAGCCATTCCTTTATCATTTTGTAACTGGAAAAGGGATAAGCAGGGGTATTCTCGATAACAAATGTTGGCTTACCATTCAGAAGTTCATCCCCAATGTATTTGTAAGTATGTTTTTTTATATCCCAGGTTCCAATATCCTCAAATGAGAACTCGCTTCCCACAAAACTACCACTTTGGTCTCTGGTAGCAAGGCGCTTAGTGCGGCGAAGTGCTGGCATATAAATCCATTGATCATCTGGCTTGAGACCATGTGAGTGGGTTAAGGAAACCATTCCCGCCAAATCTCTGGGTTCCAGAAAATGCACCAGTCGTTTGTCTCCAGCATCGGCAACTTCCACCGTATACATCTTAAATTTTCGTTCGCTGCTACCTCTCCCTGGTCTCTCCAGTATCATCCTGCCTAACACTGAATAACTGCCAAAGCCAGAGTCACGGTACTGTGTTTCTTTCGCAATTTCATAACCACGGTTAGTATCGGAAAAAGCTGAAAATGAGATCACCAATAAACTTATTACAAACAATATTAATACTTTTTTCATTATAGATGCCTTGTTTTATAAATAACTGAGGGTAAAAATAAGAAATCGAATACTAAAGCCAGAAAAATCACAATCGCTGTCATCAATCCCATCCACGCATTGATTTGAAATCCTGAAAAAGCCAGAGCAGAAAACCCAACAATTAGAACCAATGTTGTAATGAGAATCCCTGGTCCTGAGTGTTTCATGGCATTCAGTATTGCTTGACTGCGATCAACGCCTTTGTGCTTTCGTTCCCTGCGTAGTGCCTCAATCAAGTGGATAGTATCGTCCACAATAATGCCTAAAGTGATAGCAACGATAGCAGCAACGGCCATACCCACTTCACCGACAATCAGTGCCCAGCCGCCTAACGCAGCAACAGGTGGAATAAAATTGGCTAAAGTGGCAAATACACCCAGTACAAAAGATTTAAACAGGAAGAAGAGAAGAAGCGATATTGCCAATAACGCAAGCAATGTTCCCTTCAGCATTTGTTCAATATTACGTTGACCGATATGTGAAAAGATAACACTCACCCCTGTCGCCCTAGCCGTCTTACTCAATAACGGAGTATGTTCATCCATCCATTGCTCAGCACGCCGGATAAGATCAAGCATTCCTGCTGTGGAAATATCATACAAGGATACGGTTAACCTGCTTTCACTTTTATCTTCTGTCATCTGATCCCTGAGGCTAAGCCCCATGGGCAGGGACATATCGTATAACCATAGATACTGAGAGGCAACAGACCTGTCGCCAGGCAAGGCATAGTATTCTTTACCTCCACCATTCATGGCACGATTTATGGTTTTTATGATATCGACCAAAGAATTGACGTGAGAGATTTCAGGCTGCTCTCTAAGCCAGCTTGAAAATTTGTTTAACTGATTTAAATACTCAGGATCCGTGATACCCTCCTGATCTGCCACAAGTGAATATTCTATGGTATAAAAACCACCGATATGCTGATTCATATAATCCGTGTCATTCCTGAAGTCGAAGCGTTCATCAAAATATTGAACATAGCTATCATCCAGTTTATTGGTAACCGCCATACTGGCTAGACCAAGACCCAATAACAGCGAAGTCACAATCACTTTATTTGTATGTCGGGTAACTAATCGATGCAAAAAAACCCACAATGACTCAGGTACTAATGAACGATGTTGAGACACGCGCCAAGGCAATATCAGGAGCAAAACGGGTAACAAAATAAGGCTAAAACCCCAGGCAAACAAAGTTCCAAAGCCAGCAATCATCCCCAGATGAGCAAAGGGAGGCGATTCACTGAACATCAGGGAAAAAAAGCCCACTGCAGTTGCCAGACTGGTCATGGTGATAGGGCGAACGGTTTCTTTTATACCTTGTTGTATCGCCCATGATTTATCTTTGTCGGGATTTTCTCGGCGAAACCGGGCGACAGCCGAAACAAGGTGTATACAGTCTGCTGTTGCCAGGGTCAAAATAATAAAAGGTGCCATAACACTGGGGGATGAGAGCGGTATACCCAGCATACCAGCAATCCCCATGCCACTGGTAATAGCCACTAACATAATGACCGTTATCGCTAATACTACCCATAGCGATCTGAATATCAACCAGAGCAAAAAAAGCATCAGCGTAATCATAATCGGGATTAGCAATGTCCCATCACTAATACTTGCCTCTGTGAATGCACTATCCAATGCCAGCGAGCCAGAAAGTCTTAAATAAAGCTCATTATTTATCATCTCGAAATCAGAAATGATTTTCCTTGCCTGCTCCGTTAAATCAAATGCAGGGTCTCCCCCTATGGTCTCATCCAGTCGAAATCGGACAACCACCAGCCCTACCTTTGCATCATGGCTTAACAGCCTCCCAAGTAACATAGGCTCCTGCATTGCAGCGCGCTTTAAGGCTTGTGCATCCTGTAAGGAAATTTCATCTCCTTTTCTATAAAGGTGATCGATGACAATAAGATCATCCTGCGCAACAACACGCTGGAAATTGGTCACTGAATCCACACGCTTAGTGTATGGCATCGCCCATGCCTGCTCCGTTAATACTGTTAATGCCTTTAATTTTGAAGGTGTGAACAGATCGCCTTCTTTCGCAGAAGCAATAAATACCAGAGTATTCTCACGACCATATTTTTTCTCGAAACGTTCAAGCTCAAGAAGCTCAGGGTTTTCATCCGAAAAAAACACCCTGGAATCACTTCTAAATTCCAGATTGACAATACCTGCTGAAATGATAAGCGCAACCAACAACGACATCAAAAAGACAAACCAGGGACGGTGCAGTATCAATTTTATGTAATAATTCATAGTGCTTTAAGCTACTATGTAAGGTCTGGTATTCGCCATTATTTTCTTTAAGGAGTCCAAGGTATAAATGAAATCTTCTTGCGTATGTTCTGAGGTAATAAAAAAACGAAGACGTGCTTCATTTTCAGGAACCACTGGATACATAACAGCATGAGCTATAATACCAACTTGCTGCAAGTCTGACATCAAATGCACAGCCAACATGCTATCTCCCAGCATCACAGGCACGATGGCTGAAGCACCGCTCATCCCAACATCAAACCCACGTTCTCTCGCCAGGTGAGAAAATTGTCTGACATTATTTTGCAGATTTTCCACTCGCCATGATTCCTCCAACATCATCTTTATTGCCTTATTAGCGGCTGCGGCAGATGCGGGTGGAAGTGCCGTACTGTATAAAAGTATGCCGGGTGCAAAATAACGTAGTAGTCTTATCATTTTTTCAGCACCGCCAAGAAAGCCGCCGCAACTGGCAAAACTCTTGCTCAGCGTACCCATGATAATATCAATCTGTTTGGCATCCACACCCCAATACTCACATAAACCTCTGCCACTTTTTCCCACCACACCAAATGAATGAGCTTCATCTACCATCAGCCAACAGTTGTAATTCTTTTTAATCTCAACAAGACGAGGAAGATCCGCTAGATCACCGTCCATGCTATAAGCACCTTCAACAATGATCATTGCCTTCTCATAAGTTGCACGATTTTCATTCAGCAATACATCCAGAGCATCGAAGTCATTATGGGGAAAAATAATCCGGCGGCTATTCGCCATGACGGCACCCATTACGCCACTATTATGCATATACTCATCCATAATGATCAGGTCACGTTTACCCATGAGATATCCAATAACCGCAACATTTGTCATATAACCACCTACTGTGGTTACACAACTTTCAAAACCAAACGCATCACACAAAGTTTGTTCCAGCTCAGCATGAATTTCCATCTCTCCACCGACCATGCGTGCGGCTCCTGCATGTGTTCCATATTGATCCAGTGAATATTTGGCGGCATGAATGATACGTTCATCCGTTGCCAAACCAAGATAATTGTAACCTGAGTAGCAAATAAACTCTTTTTTCTTGCAGGTGACTTTGTTGGACAAACCACCAGAGCGAGGCATAAAATAGGGGTTATTCATTCCTTCTCGCCCATAAACATCATCTATTTTTTCAATGATTTTATAGTCCGGTGTGCGTGTAATATCCATGGCATTAACATTGACGTTATGATCACTAATAGATACTGTATTGAGCTTTTTTTTACCCAAAAATTCTGACTTGAATGTTGCTAATAAATCTGTATTGTTATCCATCAAAAAGCATCCTCTTTTGTTATGCTGCAATATCTTCCTGATTAGTAATTTGTAATTGATCAAGGCATTTATACGCCAAGGTAGATATCGTGTTACTTCCAATTAATTCTAGTGTTGAAACGGATACGCCAAGGGTCGCATCCAAATTCACGATGATCTCTGTTGCCATCAGGGAATCAACACCCAATGAATCCAGAGGTCTAGCTGGATCAATTTGTTCTGCTGGCATTTTTAATGCAGTGGCAAAAACTTCTGCCACTAATGAAACCAGCACTTGTTGTTGCACTTCCCGATCAAGCACCGCCAGTTTTGCTGACAAACGTGATTTCACAGAATCATCATGCTCTTGCCTTGCCTCTTCAAGCACTGTGCGATAACGAGACGAATGAACCGCATTCACTTCATATCTGCTCCATTTTCCCCAATCGGGTTGAGAAGAAATACTGATGTTGACCTGGTTTGTTGAGATTGCACGTTCCATACCATTCAATCCCAGCTTAAATGAAAGAGGTGTAAGTCCAATTTGCGTCAGATGATCTCCAATCTTGCTGTCCTGGCTCAAAATTCCTACCGTGCTAATTGCGCCCCAGTTGATACTCATGCCCGCCTGATTATGTA
>CAZYCY010000014.1:8766-15719 GCA_964646145.1 uncultured Thiotrichaceae bacterium | reverse complement strand
ACGCAGGTTATTGATTTTTCAGGACGCTGTAAATACGTCCCCATGTTTGCTTACTTGGCGCTCTACTGCAACATCCATGTTGCAGATGCCTGAGTAGTGGCACAAGGATGTGCCGTTCACGAACCAAAGGACGGAGAAATCAATAACCTGCGCCCTTACCTGAATAATACGCTGAGTAGTTACAAGTAATCAATATATACTCTTTGTACTCAAACTTACAGTAATCACCCTGAAGCTGTTTAGCCCCGCCTCAATACTATGCTATCTGAAAGCTTCAAGGCTTTCATCAGAAATTTCAGGATACAAAAAATTGGTCAGAAACAGACGCGCTCTTAGCCCCCAACTAGTGGTATAACCCGTTTCCCTAAAACGGATGTAGCCATTGGCATCAATAATAAAATGCGCAGGCACACCCGCTACGCCAAAGCGTTTAGCAATATCAGCTCTTTCGTCGACAATAGTTCGCCACTGCAATCCTTTCGATTCCATGAATTTTGCCACTTCTTCTGGATCACCTGATTGCATCGCAATGCTCAATACTGGCCAGTTTTGTGAAACGGATTGAATGCCACCTTGCTCAAACTCACAGATTCTGCACCAGCTTGCCCAGAAGTATAATAATACCGGCTCACCCCGGTAATCCATCAACGTGACTTGTTCACCATTTAAATCATTTGCCACAATAGCGGGCGCAAGACCTGCAACCATATCTCGCTGAACCCAACTACGGATCAACAAGAACAATCCTATAAAAAATATTATCTGAATAAAATGTGACGCCAGACGATGTTTTGTTGTTGTATTTTTTTTTCGCCAGAACACGATATTTTTCCATCTAGTTAATTTATGAGACCTTTGCACGATGCTAGCGCCAAAGTCTCTTCAGGGCATCTCTAAAAATTCATGATTGGCAGGTTGATGCTTGAACCTAAAAAAATCAGTTGAACCTACTGCGGATGCCTAATGCACTGAATCTTAACGACTTTCCAGGATATATTGAAGTCACCGTATGGGTGATACGTTTTCCTCCAATATAACCTGGAAAGTCGTTAATCCTCAGCACTTTAGTCACCCTCGCTACGATTCAACTGATTTTTTTAGGTTGAAATGTTAAAGAATAAGGCGAGGATAGTAGCAAATAGCAAGCTATTTGCAATATTTTCAGCGAGATTATTAGGCAGCCACACCAGTAGTGACATCTCAAGTCATTGGCTACGCGCAGAACATTTTTGAATCGCTGTTCTAAAAGGGCCAACAGTACAAGTCACTGACCTACTGTTGTAGCAATATAGCAAACAATCATCCCCAAAAGACCATCTGAGAATAGAAAGCCTGCTGGTGAATAATCAATCCTCTGAAGGCTTGTTCTGGTTATTTACCAGTGGCGTGGCTTACACCGTGGGAGCTGTTTTTTACAGTAACATGCCTCTGTTTGAGCAAATTTGTACCTGGGAACTTCTGGTTATTAACCCGGCTGCCAAATAGCTTGTGTTAATAAGTCACGATTTTTTAGCGAAGTCGTTTAGTGCTTATGCTCAGGATAGTAAGGAGCTAATGCCTCAATACTTTCCCCAAGCTCCTTCATCACATCCATGTCAGTGCTTTGTTTAGCTTTCATCGCTGCAATAATGACTGCATGGTGTTTTATCAAACGTTCTGTATAGTCTTTTTGTTTAGGTTTAACTCGCTGAGTTAAAAAATAGTCGCTGATCGTAGAAATAATATTTTGTGCATGTTTGTCTTTATTCATTACCCAACGAACAATTTGGTTTTTGGATTGCGCATCATCCTTGCCTGATAACTCAACAATTAATTTGGCTGATTTTTTTATGGTGGCCGTATCTTCCAGCATCAATTGAACGCGAGCATGATCGTCAAAGATTCCACACGGAATCTGGCAGTGGGCATATACTTGCTGCGGCAACATAAAACCGACGACAATAACGGCTGTTGTTAATATCATATTTTTGAATTGTTTCATTATCTTTCTCCTATCGTTTTGTAAAAACTCAACACCCACCAGCTAAAGCTGGTGGGTTAGTATTATAGACTAAAGTCCGGATACGGGTCATATAGACCTGTTTATTCATCCGCCTTGGCAGCTTATGAACAATGAAAACTGATTTCCCTCGTTCCCTTAGTATTAGTATAAGAACTTATGTCTTGTAAAACCTTCATGCTCTTTATGTCCTTCATGGTAAAACTCTTTAATATTTTTTACCATGAAGCACATAAAGAGCATGAAGGAAAAATATAGATTTCAACGCAAACACAGCAAACAGCAATATTAGTAACATGAACAATTTATATATGGCAGATAAATCTGACCGCCTAAAGGCGGTGATTTTAACCTTACGAATGGAAAATTAATAGAGGTACCCTTAAGCTATTTATACAATTTAAAACGTATTGGAAACGGGGCTTTAGCCCCGTCACCTGCCTGCGACGGGCAGGTTAGCGGGACTAAAGTCTCGCCTCCAGATCACTTTGTGCTTAACTTGCTGGCATTGGCTTCGCCGGTATCACTTATGCACGGTATCAATAACCAGCTTCAAGTTCTGACTACCGACCTTAACCATCTGCAACTGACCTTCAAAATCACCAGTCTGCACTTGCTGCTGTCCGCTCATCGAAATATGCGCGATCAGGGTTACGTTCTCATGCTCGGAAAGCGCGTTTCCGGTTAACGCATTATCAAGCTCAAACACCAATGGCAGCTTTTCAACCTGTGTACTCATCGCCACCAGTGGCTCATCACTGCCACTGGCAGCTCGTGCAAAAAAGAAAACGGTCTCACTTCCTGTGAGTTTAGCTTGCAGAGCTGGAGAAATTTCT
The DNA here is from genome assembly GCA_964646145.1 of uncultured Thiotrichaceae bacterium. Classification (GTDB taxonomy): domain Bacteria; phylum Pseudomonadota; class Gammaproteobacteria; order SZUA-229; family SZUA-229. The sequence goes on along the minus strand of CAZYCY010000014.1, from coordinate 12,884 downwards.
ATCATACCAGCCAGCGTTTTTTCTGTCACAGCGGCCTCTTTTTGGTCGGCAAGATCGTCAATCGGCGCACCGAAAGAGGCTGCCATAGCCTGCCGTTTGGCGTCCTTCATGTACTCGGCAATGTCCTTAGCATAGGGATCTGTCGGCGACAACAGCTTGGTCAGGCGTCTCCAGTAATATGCTGCCAGAGCGAATTCCTTGTTCTGATAGGCGCGAACTCCGGCGAGTTCCAGTGCCTTGGTTTCGTCCGGATTGATTTCCAGTGCCTCACGCAACAACTCAAGTGGACGACCTTTTAGCTGTAGATCCGAAGCCTTGGCTATCGCCTCGGCGTAATTTGCCAGCACGGTGGCATTGTCGGGGGCAAGATCATAAGCCACTGAATAGGCTTGTTCGGCGTCAGCCCAGCGACCAAGCAGACCGTAGGTTTTACCAAGTAATATGTGATTGGCGATATCATCGGGATCTTCATGTACCCTGTCTTCAACCTTTTTGAGCAAGTCCTCCATAGTCTGGCTGGCATCAGCTGCCAGCTCGGCCTGAGCCATGGCGGGCGTAATAATCGCATCCGGGTTGCCGATCAGGAAGTACACGCCAAATGCCACCACTGGTATCACGCCTGCCAGTGATACACCCAGCCAGCGTGTGCTTGCAGCTGCCGGCCTGGCGGTCGCACTGGTATGGCTTGCATCCAGGGCGAGGCGAGCTTCAATTTCAAGTTTGGCGACTTCAAACTGACCGACACCCAGCAAGCCGTTGCGTTGATCGTTCTCCAGCTCTCTCATCTGATCCCGATAGATGGCGATATTAGCGCTATTATGGCCTCCGCTCGCCTGACTCTGGCGCTTGCGTAACAGCGATATCAGCACCAGCGCAACGGCAGCGACAACAAACAGGGCGGCAATTAGCCAAAATACAAAAACGGACATGGATGAACTCACGATTATTTCCTCATTTTAAATTATTCGGATTAGTTGGGTTGTCGAGTACAGAATTACCCAGCAGGCTGGCAGCCTGTTTTAGCTCAGCAGCACTCACCTGCTGGCAAATTTGATGACTGCTTCTGCGACGCAGTGCGAAATACCATGCCATTGCACCCAGGGCGATAAAAAAACCCGGCCCCAGCCAGAGCAGCAGCGTATAGCTGCGAAACGGCGGTCGGTAAAGCACGAAGTCGCCATAACGTGCGGTCAGGAATTCAATGATCTGTGCATCATCCTTGCCATCGTTCATTAAATCTCGAACCTTTTGCCGAAGATCCACCGCAAGTTTGGCATTCGAACTGATGATCGACTCGTTCTGGCACACCATACAGCGCAAATCTTCGCCGAGTGCACGCAAACGTGCCTCGATAAGCTGATCTTCACCGACTGGAACAGCCACATTGGCAGCAGCAAAATTGCTAACAGCAGGCAAGGTGACTGCAAAAACAAATGCCAGAAAAAAAATCAGCGGCTTCATGGACAGTGGCTTTATGAATAGCGTCTTCATGAATCCAGCTCCTTTAGTAATGGCACGAATTTTTGCTGCCAGTTAACGGGATTGATTGGACCAACGTGTTTGAGGCGAATAATGCCCTGCTGGTCAATCACGAAAGTCTCCGGTGTGCCGGTGACACCGTAATCAATAATAACCCTACCATCAAGGTCATCGACACTAACCACATAAGGACTTCCCTCAGTAGCCAGCCATTGCTCGGCTTCATGCAATTCGTCTTTCCAGTTCAAACCGTAAATGCTCACGCCTGATGCCGCCAGGTGCATCAGAAATGGGTGCTCCTGTTTGCATCCAATGCACCAGGGTGCCCAGACATTGAGCAACCAGACCTTGCCACTCGTCTCTGCCGAAGAGAAAGTCTCTCCCGGTCTGCCGGTGACTGGCAGAGTGAAGGCCGGGGCTGGCTTGCCGATAAACGGTGACGGCACTTCTCGCGGGTTCAAGCCCAGACCGGCGTATAAAAACCCTGCCAGCACGACAAAAGCAAGCAATGGCAACCAGAGCTTCAATCTAAAAAGTCTCAAGCCTCCGCCCCCTGCCCCTGAACCAGCGCACCCTCATTAGCCACTTTTTTTCGCACAGTCTTCTCCGCTTTGATGCGATAGCGCCGGTCAGAGGCAGCCAAAACACCCCCCATGACCATAAACAGACAACCTATCCACAACCATGAAATCAGTGGCTTATGGTAAAGCATTAAAGTCCAGACATTGGGCTCAAGTTCATCACCTAACGCTGTATAGAGGTCGCGGGTAAAGCTGGTATGCAGCCCCGCCTCTGTCATCACCATGCCGGAAATGTTGTAGATGCGTTTTTCCGGGTGCAACACGAATTGCTTACCGTCATCTCTAACGACATTCAGGATGCCCCTTGCCCCCTGGAAATTCGGTCCTTCATAAATATCAACGCCTTTAAAGGTGAGCGTGTAACCAACGATGCTTACGGTATCGTCAACATTCATTTTCACATAACGCTCGGACTCGTAACCGGAAACCACAGTAATGCCGGCAACCACCCAGGCAAGACCAAAGTGAGCAAGCTGCATCCCCCAAAAACCAAGTGGCAAACGCAATAAAGCAGTCAGCTTATTACCTCGCGTATGCTTCAAGCGCTCGGCAAAACCGATAAACACGGTAAACACAATCCACAATGCCAGCGCCAGACCAATACTGACCATCAGATTGAAACCATCGATGGTTAATGGCAGGATGAGCGCGGACACTACTGCAACGATCAGGGCAATACGCAGACGTTTCACCATATCGGGCAAATCCGCCTTCTTCCAGCGCGCCAGCGGCCCGATCCCGACAAGGAACAAAGCCGGTACCATCAACGGCACAAACACGGCGTTGAAATAAGGCGGCCCGACAGAGACCTTACCCATGCCCATGGCATCCATAAACAAGGGATAGAGCGTACCCAGCATGACGGCACCGAGGGCGGCAATCAACATGACGTTACTTCCAAGCAGCAGCGCCTCGCGTGAAAACAGGGTAAAACTTCCGCCACCGGCAAGTTTCGGCGCACGCAAGGCATAAAGAATCAGTGAACCGCCGACCACCACCGCGAGGAAACCAATGATGTAAGCACCGCGCGTCGGGTCGACGGCAAAGGCATGCACCGAAGACAGCACGCCGGAACGCACCAGGAAGGTACCAAGCAGGCTCAACGAAAAAGTCAAAATGGCAAGTAACACTGTCCAGCCTTTGAAAGCACCGCGTTTATCAGTAACTGCCAGCGAATGAATCAGGGCAGTACCGGCTAGCAAGGGCATCAGGGAAGCGTTCTCCGTGGGATCCCAAAACCACCAGCCACCCCAGCCAAGTTCACGATACGCCCACCAGCTACCCAGACCAACACCGCCAGCAAGAAACAGCCAGGCAATCACCGTCCACGGACGCGACCAACGCGCCCAGGCAGCGTCAAGCTTGCCGGAGAGTAAGGCAGCAATAGCGAAAGCAAAAGCCACAGAAAAGCCAACATAACCCATGTATAACATCGGCGGATGCAAGACCATACCAAAATCCTGCAATAGTGGATTCAGATCCTTACCCTCTATCGCCGCTGGCACCAGTCGCACAAAAGGGTTGGAGGTGGCAAGCAGGAAGCCCAGGAAGCCGGTACTCACCAGACCAAGCACACCAATTACTCGCGCTGCCATCTCAGCAGGCAAACGCCGACTCCAAATCGATACTGCCACTGCCCACAGAGCCTGGATCAAAACCCAGAGCAATAGTGATCCCTCGTGCGACCCCCAGGTGGCAGTGAAACGATAAATCTCCGGCATATTCGAGGATGAATTGCGAGCCACGTTCTCGACCGAGAAGTCGTTAATCAGAAAAGAGTAAACCAAACAACCGAAGGCAATGAGTACAAAGGCAAACTGACCTTGAGCGCTCGGTCGTGCAACAGCCATCAGGTTGGCGTTGCCATAATGAGCGCCAATCAGTGGCAAGCTTCCCTGCACCAGAGCCAGCGTCAGTGCTACGATCAGCGCAAAATTACCGATTTCTGGGATCATATAATCTCCACGGATAATTGCCGGGGTAATTGCACAAGTCTTTCTGTTGTATTGCGAATATCAGTCATTGGAATTTCAGGAATTACTAACCAGAAATTACTAA
>CAZYCY010000014.1:0-8666 GCA_964646145.1 uncultured Thiotrichaceae bacterium | reverse complement strand
GTATTGCGAATATCAGTCATTGGAATTTCAGGAATTACTAACCAGAAATTACTAACTATGAATTACTAAAGGGTGAAAACAACCAAAGCCGACTCTGGTTACAGAGCCGACTTCAGTCAGTCAACGGCAACCGCTACTTTTTCGATACCACGTTTTTCATCAAAGCATCTTCCAGTAGCTTGATACCAGCCTGTGAAAGATCCATGCTTTTAGTCAAGGTATCTCGCGCCTGCTGCGGATTGTGGAAACCAATGGAGTTCTCCGCTGTCCACCACTCCCAATACACATGTGCCAGGTCGTGTTTCTCGCGAACCTCGGCGAGAATTTCATCGCTCACTCCAGCACGTTTGGCTACAGCAAAGAGGTCGATCATCTTGGCAAGCCAGTACTCGGCTTTCATGATCTTGCCGTGGGTATAGTGCTGAATGGCGTCTATCTGGTAGATAGCTTCCTTCTCACTCCAATTCTCGTGGCAGTTGAGGCAGGTCTGTTCAACCATATCCCTTGGACTACGCTGAGCATGGTCGGTATAAGGCGCGCCATCAGCAGGTGTCACTGTGCCCATATGGCAGTGCTGACACTCTACGCCAGCACGCTCATGCGTGGAACCCCAAATCGTTTCGACTTCAGGATGCTGTATCTTGGACAGCAGCGCTCCGGTGGTGGCATGACGGAAATCGCGGAAATTGATTTTATTTGCCGCTGCGGTGTAGTCATGTACGTCGGCCCAGAAGAAGTGATTGGTACGGATATCATCCATCAACACATCCCTCTTGCCAGTCGCGGTGTCAAAACCCGGGTTACAGTTGTATTCAACATGGCACTGGGCACACATCAGGTTAGAATCAGGCTTGCTCAACAATCCAATGGCGCGGAAGTCCTCACCGCCACGCTGGAAGTCGACCCTGGTCATGGTGATTTCTTTGCTCTTTTCCTCGTCCATGGGGTAAGTGCCCATGCCGCGATCGACCACGGCTTCGATCAATGCATCACGAACTATCCGCGGCTCTGCGGAATGCGGATCGTGGCACATGTAGCAGTTTAGTGGGTGGTGCAGGTCACGTGCAAAGTCAACTACTTTGGAGGTGCGACTCCACTCGGCATTTGGATGCTCTTCGCCCATATACGCCCAGTCCAGGATGTGATCCTGAGTCTTGCAGTTCAAACAGACCGGGTTGGCGGCAGTGGCTGTCTGGGAAAGAAAGCGCTTCTGCTCACTGGTTTCAGGTTCGGCATCGGTCAGCACGTTCCAGGCACTCTGGGCAGTAAGTTCACCTTCGGTAACATAAGTCCAGTTCTTCAGTGTGAAGCGACCGCCATAGGCGCGATCAACCAGATAGTGATCTACTAACATGAATGCATGACTACGTGGCTCGGCATGTTCCTTGGTAAAAGGATGACCGGCAACCAGGGTATCAAATCTTGGTGAACGACTTTCGAAAGTGGCTTTCTCTTCACGTGCAGGCGAGTCCAGGTTGACCCTGACGAAGGAATTGTACTGCTGAGTATGACAGGTACCACAGGCGGCATGGTCAACACGGGTCGACGGTCTGGTGCCCATATCGTCTTCCTCTGAGGTTTTAAGATGCTCGGCAGCATCATGACAATGCACACAGTTTACTGTCGCATGGTGTCCTCTAATGTGGAAATCCTCAATTTGCTCATGACAGCCGAAGCACTTCAGCTCATTCAACGGCTTCAGCGGAGGTACTTTTGGCGTGATTGCCAATACTTTTTCAGCCGCCTTCATGGCAGGAGACATTGCCGGATCATCCGGTGAGTACGCCTGAGCGCTCACGCTAAACAGCATTAGTATTAGCGCAGCGAACACCCAGTGCCCATAATTTGTCATTCTCATGATTGATCTCCTCTCAGTTGGTTCAAAAAAAAGCCTCGGTTCCCGATCAATAAACTGAAACTGCGTAAAATCACCGGTTGCACGAAACCCGATGCAGCGTGATTCGCATTTCTTAAAAAATGTAATTGAGTTCTGGTTTTTCATATAAAAGCATTCGCTAATACGTTACGAATCCAGCCATCACCATATTCTGCCTCAAGCTCTCTGTAGATGGTTGCCACTGGTGAGCCATCCGCCATTTTACTTTTGGACAAACCACTGCCTGCCCTGATGAACTTAAAGGTTCCATCCTCAACACGAAACATTTGTACTACAGAGAAACTATATCCAACATCCACGTAGCTATAACAGGTGTTGATATAGTATGGATTCGGCACTGGTAAATCGTTGAATTTAGCAACGATGGCTGCTGCGACAACCTTTGCCTGAGTCATGGCAATGTGTGCCGACTTGGGCATTCTGGAACGTGAGTCGGGGCTGCCGTACATGGGTAACTCACCTGCCACGCAACTGTCGCCAATGGTGTAGATGTTCGCGTCCTCGGCAGATGCCATAGTCATGGGAACCACCTTGCACCAGCCGTCTTCCAGAGCCAGGCCAGAATCAACAGCGATCTTTCCGGCCTTGTGAGCCGGGATGATATTGAGCACGTCCGCCTTTACCTTTACGATGTCCGAGGACACCGTTTTAGTCTTGGCATCGAGCTTATTAACGGCACCACCTTCGCTGGCTTTGACCCACTCAATCATGCCAGGGGAACCCAAACCATCTTTCTCCCAGCCATAAAGTTCGCCCCAGGCCTTGTTAAATAACCTCTTCTTGGACATCCGCTCGTTAGCATCAAGAATAATAACCTTGGATTTTTTCTTGCCGTTACGCATGAAATAGCTGGCAGCCAGGGAGGCGCGTTCGTAGGGACCGGGCGGACAACGGAAGGGCCCTTTAGGCACCACAATGACGAACGTGCCGCCATCAGGGATTGCCATCAACTGCTTGTTCAGCAACAGTGTTTGCTCGCCCGCCTTCCACGCATGCGGAATCTGCTTGATCAGTGACTCGGAGTAGCCATCGATGTTGTCGTAGTGAAATTCAACGCCAGGAGACATGACCACAGAATCGTAGGAGAACTTGTTGCCACCCTTGGTGATAACCACTTTTTTGTTACGATCGACCTCAGTAACCCAGTCATGAACCACCTTAACGCCTCGTTTCTTCAGACCGTCATAGCCAATCTGAATGGTCTTGATGTCGCGGAAGCCGGTGATTACCTTGTTCGATAATGGGCAGGAGGTGTAGATCTTGTTCGGCTCAATCAGGGTCACTTCTATACCTGGATCAATTATCTTGATGTATTTAGCAGCCGTGGCACCGCCAAAGCCACCGCCAATGACAACGACTTTCGCCTGTCCCCTGGCGGCATAAGCCACATTCGGCAAGGTCAGAGCAACGGGAGCTGCTGCAGCGATCTTAATAAAACTACGACGGGTGATTGAACTCATGTATTTCCCCTTAATTTATCTATTTATTTAATTTGCTTATTCGCTCTGCGCACCAAAGAACTTGGATATGGTTGGCACTTCATCTTCTGTCAACCTGCTGGCATTGCGTATCATTCTTCTGTGCGTCATCTTGAAGTCTTCACTACGGTACTTCATGAGTTCAAGCTCAAGATATTTCGCCCACTGACCATGCAGCAACGGAATATTCTCGTTGTCAGGCGTACTGCCTGTCGGACCATGGCAGGCTAAGCAGCCGTCCATAATGAACCTGCTGTCTCTCAGCACCCTCTTGGTGGTCTCCTGTACTTGGGGCACCCAGGTCAATTGAGCGTAGTGAGTTGCCAGACCGGCGATTTCTTCATCGGTTAAGCCACCAACCAGCCTCTCCATGATGGTCGATGAACGGGCACCGGTCTTCCACTCCATCATAACGTGCAGTAGATAAGCCTCTGACTGACCAGCGAGAGAGGGCATGGACAGACCAACACTTACCCCCCCCGTGCCGTGACAGACATCGCATGTCCGTGCCAGGCCTTCAATATTATCGACCGCATAACTGGTAATCGATACCATCAAACTTGCGGCGAACAGGGAAAACGTAATACCTTTCTTCATTCTTTCCTCCAGACAGATTAGATTCGTCAGGTGAATTGAGTCTAAGGCAGCAAAAAGGGGATTACTACTGGAGGCTTGATCCAGACAGGAGCAGGCGTTGATGTATATCAATAAGGCAGAATTTGTTAATGGCCAACGTCGGTTAACATCAGTTGTAAACTTGCAATGTCATTGATTTGAACGATACCATTCATACCTGATACCAGACCATCCTGTTTAAGTTTTTTCATTTCACGGCACAGGGTTTCAGGTGTTACACCCAGCATACTGGCCAGATTTGTACGCGGCAACGGTACTTTAACAACAAAATTTTCTGTTTCAGCATCACAGCGATCCAGCAGAAAGGCAATCAGTTTTTGCCGGGCTGAACAAACTTTATGGCACTCTACTTCGGCAATCAAGCGGGTTACATCATGGCTTAATTCCGATAACACCCTGTAGCAGAAAAGAGGGTGGCTCTTCATGAAATTCAGAAACCGGGAAGTTGGAAATGCCAGGACTTTACTATCGGAAAGCACCTCCATTGTGGTTGTATAACCAGCACCCGAAAATACCGCTTCAAGTGCAAAAACCTCTCCGGGATAAATAATTTTAACAGTGTGTCTTTTTCCAGACGCAGTCTCGCAACGAAGTGCGACATGTCCGTTAAGCAGATAATAAAATTCACCGCAAGCCTCACCCTGCCAACCAAGGATCTGTTGATCATGCAGGCTTCTCATGTGCGCCAGTCGTAACAAACTACTGAGTTCATTCTCATCCAAACCGGAGAATAAGGACGACCGCTGTAGCTGACGAAGCTGACCATTTAGTTTTTGAGAATCCACAAAACTCCTCCTGTGTGATGTATTTCGTACAACGCATTTGTTGCTCGTATTTCTTTTTATTATTTTTATTGATCAAACTATTGAACTTCTCTCAACAGCCTGATTAAAAATACTTTAGAGTATCTGAGCCTGCTTGTCTTTGATCTATGTCACCTATTTATAGCCGGTGCTGGTCAAGAGAGTTGTCGCCTGAAGTTAAAAACTGCGCTGCCTTTTTCTCTATAAGCCTCAGTTCCTGTTTTTCTGGATTGAGGTAAACACTGGCTACTGCTTTCCAGTTTCTTATTTCATCACTCCAACATTCTGATTTATTTGGGTTTTTTTGGTTTCTGTTCGTGCACATGTTTTCTTGTGTCAGCATTGCAATGTCCGCACCGCTGTGACGTTGCTCAGTGCTCAGAGAGGGAACAAACTGTATGGCACTATGGAGATGTTCACGGTTATAGCAGTCAACAATGATGTGGTCTAATTGGTTTTTAAGAGATGCCCTAAAGTGAAATACTCGTTTATCACCCTGCGCAGGAATACCTTTTCAGCATACCTGATGCGCTAGGAGCTTGTCCGAGAATAGAGAACCTACTGCAAACCCATATAAGCCATAATCTGAGCGTAGCACTATCGACGCTACAGAGATAACAAGCCTGTTGATCCTGAGCATCAGGAAATGTTGAGGACATTGCGAAAGCAAGAGGATGCCCTGATGTTTTTATTTGCGTACTTTTTCGGATAAGGACTCAGGATTAAATAAGATGCGGAACTTAACGCCGAATTTTTGTTTCAGATTGGATGATCTCAAAAGGCGCATAGTTGCGCTACGCAACGATTTGAGATCATTCAAGCTGGAGCAAAAAGGCAAGTTAAGTTTCGTAAGTTATTTGATCCTGAGTCCTAAGTAAGCTTTATTTACTGTGCAATGTCTGCATTGCCTGTTCAAAAGCACTGGATGCTAAATCTGGCAACACGCTAACAGCATCGCCAATGTCACGATCTATCAAGATGCGCTCGTCAATAGAGGGGTTGTGCAAAACATAGTCCACCACCTGATCTTTGCTGCCGGGATGACCGATACCAATCCGCAAGCGATGAAAAGATTTTGAGCCTAGCTGATTAATAATATCACGCAAGCCGTTATGCCCTCCATGGCCACCACCGGTTTTTAATTTGGCGGTTCCCGGCGGCAAATCAATTTCATCGTGTACCACCAGTAACTGATCTGCGCTGATACGGTAAAATGACAACAGGCTTTGCACGGCATATCCGCTTCGGTTCATAAAGGTATCGGGCTTTAACAACCAGATATCCTTGCCTTCAACCAAAACTTTTGATACTTCACCAAAAAACTTTTTTTCCGGTCGAAATGTTGCTGAATATTTGGCTGCCACCTCTTCAATAAACCAAAACCCGGCATTGTGCCGAGTTTTGCTGTATTTGGAACCGGGGTTACCCAGTCCGACAATAACTTTAAGGTCGATGGATCTAACTGCCATAATGATGCTCAGCAGCGTTACTAACTATCATCACCTTCTGCACTGTCACCAGTTTCAGCTGCCTCTGGTGCATCATCTTCAACTTCTTCAGCAACTTTTCTGGTGTGCATGCCAACAACCGCAGTGTCATGTTCTTCACCCTGTTTTAGCGCTAAGACAATTACATCCTTAGGCAGTTTCAGGTCGGACAGATGAATAATATCTCCAACGTGCATTTCAGAAAGGTCAACTTCAATAAAATCGGGAATATTTTTAGGCAGACACTCCAATTCAACTTCGGTCACCACATGATTAATAACACCACCTTCGGATTTAATACCCGGTGAAATATCTTCACCAGTAAAATGCAATTGCAAATAAACATGCACCACTTTTTTCGCATCAACACGAATAAAGTCCATATGCATGACGTTCATTTTATAGGGATGATGCTGGATATCACGTATCAGTACATCCTCCGCTTTGCCTTCTATATTTAATGACAGCACTTGCGAATAAAAACTTTCATCCGGCAATTTATGTTGCACGTCTTTCTGTTGCAGGGTAATTGACACGGGATCTTTACTGCCGCCGTATACAATGGCGGGCAATGTGCTTGCGTAACGCAGGCGGCGGCTCGCACCTTTCCCCTTGTCGCCGCGCAATGTGGCATTTAATTCTAAACTCATGGTTTTCTCCGGGTATAACTGGTTAAATATACTTCATTCGCGACCAAATGAAGCGTGTCTGAAAGCTATAAACTTATTATAGGCACCTATATAAATTCAGGCTTCCTTTTTAGTGACGCAAGTCACCAGGTTTTAAACGTGGGATTTTGTTCTCAACCAAGAAAAAAAAATTAAAAAACGCAGCTTATTGAGATAAGCGAGTATTTTGAAATAATTTTTAACGTCGAGTGAGGACAAAATATCCGCTCGCTAATCTACATACATCTCACTAACCGACTCTTCCATATGAATCCGTCGTATGGTTTCTGCTAACATCTCCGCCACGGACAACTGACGTATACGCTCACAACTCTGAGCTTTTTTCGATAACGGAATGGTGTTGGTGACAACCAGCTCATCAAGTGCTGACTGGTTTATATTGTTGATGGCATCGCCCGATAAAACAGCATGTGTACAATAAGCTGATACGCTGACAGCACCATGATCTTTTAAAGCGCCAGATGCTTTGCATAATGTACCCGCAGTATCAACAAGATCATCGACAATAACGCAATTTTTGCCTGTGACATCACCAATAATATTCATTACTTCCGAGACATTTGCCTTAGGTCGGCGTTTATCAATAATTGCCAGATCGGCATCTCCAAGACGTTTAGCCAAGGCTCTGGCTCTAACAACGCCGCCAACATCGGGTGACACCACCAGTAAATTTTCATGGTGTTGCTGCCAGATATCTTTTAACAATATGGGCGATGCGTAAACATTATCGACCGGTAAATCAAAGAAGCCCTGAATTTGATCGGCATGCAAATCCACTGTTAATAAGCGATCCAACTTTACACTTGCCAGCATGTTAGCAACGACTTTTGCGGTAATCGGCACGCGTGCTGAGCGCGGCTTGCGATCCTGGCGTGAATAACCGTAATACGGAACCACCGCTGTTACCCGTTTTACCGAAGCGCGACGCATGGCATCAATCATCACCATTAATTCCATCAGGTGATCATTACACGGTTGACAGGTAGGCTGAATAATAAATACATCACGACCACGAACATTTTCCATTATTTCAGCACATATTTCGCCATCGCTAAACGTTTCCATACTGATTCGCCCTAAGCGAGTACCTAATAGCTCAGCAATACGTTGCGCTAACTCAGGGTTGGCATTGCCCGCGAATATCATCAACCGGTTATCGATTTCTTGGTTCACTTTGCCTTTCCCGTATTAATATGTTCATAATGAACGGTGGTGAAAATAATTACTAGGAGCTTGTCCGAAAATGGAAACCGTAGCGAAAAATCGAGATTTTTAGTCCAGTTTTTCGAACATTTGAGGCGAATAGCACCGCTATTTAACGAAAATGTTCGGAAAAATGGGCAAAAATATCGGTTTTGCAGTAGGTTTTTCCATTCTCGGACAAGCTCCTAGTTCGTAATTAAAATATGGCTGAACCAGCAGGATAACGAAATACATCGTGTATTTCGCTCTTCGCGCCATCAATGCTACTTACGGGCACCTCTATTAATTCCATCCTTAGGACTCAGGATCAAATAACTTACGAAACTTAACTTGCCTTTTTGCTCCAGCTTGAATGATCTCAAATCGTTGCGTAGCGCAACTATGCGCCTTTTGAGATCATCCAATCTGAAACAAACTACGGCGTTAAGTTCCGCATCTTATTTAATCCTGAGTCCTTAGGTGCGTAAACGACA
>CAZYCY010000013.1:11397-15832 GCA_964646145.1 uncultured Thiotrichaceae bacterium | reverse complement strand
CGCCCTATATTCTATACAGCCGCATGATGGAAGCGGGTCAGCTACCCTGAGAAGTTACAGTCGTTATCCCCAACTTATTGAGTAGTTACGTTGTTAATTCAAAACAAACTCTTCCATCAACATTATTTGCAACACTCAATTCATAGCCATGATTTCTGGCAAGCTCATAACACTGGTACAGCCCAATACCATAACCATCCTGCGATGAAACCACTTCCTTAAATAACTGTTGGGCTATCTGTGAGTCAATCGAACTACCATTGTCGCATACTGATAAACATAGCTTTTCATTGATGTTTGCAAGTCGCACCACTATTTCAAGCTCAGGTTCCCGGGTGCGTTTGTTCCTGGCATTGTCCATCAGGTTTTCAATAACGGTGGTAAAAACATCAAGCGTTATTTCTATGTCATTGCTGATGTCAGTGGAGAATTCTATATGACGATCAGCATAACGATGTTGCAGCTGGTTCCACCATTGTAGCAATGATCCGCTCATGGCTTCTGTCACTCTGTCGCTATTTTGTGGCGCGCGCAGCTTATCTAAAGTGGTGTTCAGGCGTTGTGTCAATAAAGGCATTTGTTTTTTCAGAACATCAATAATCTCTGACATTTGTGCATCGTTGTCATTAATGATTTGTGTCATGGTATGCGTGGCTTGCAAAATATTTTTCATATCATGGGTTAGCTTGGAGCCGGTTTCATGAATCGCCTGCAAATGCGCTTGTTTGATCAACTGTTGTTCCTGTAATTTGGCTCGATAGTAAAAAGTTAGTACGTTTAATAATAATTTTGCATGTAACATCAATGAAGGACCGACCGGGGTGTGGGTATACAGGGTTAACTTCAGCTTTTCATCATTGATGCTAACCTTATGTGTTGACCTTTCGCCTTTAAAACCATCATCAGAGTTTGTTTGCCAGTGAACGCCGCAAATCCAGTGTTGTTGCATCAAATAGCGTAAGCTTGCAGCAAGAAAATTTGTCGCTCTGAGGCTGGTACTGGTTTCCAGTGTAGACACATGAGCGACCCACTCTTCAAAAGGTCCGCCAATATCAAGAATGTATTTCTCCCACAAACGCGCCAGTCCGGCAAAACCGCCGCGCGGTGTCCATAATATTGCGGTTAGCAGTAAAAACAAACTCAAGATAAAAACGCTGATGGCTAATGATTCAATATAACGCTGCTGGGCAGTTAAACTGATTAATGCACTGCTCATACATAAAAAAACAACCAGCAACACCACAAAAAAGCCGCGAATAAAATCAATCTGTTTTGAAGGTGTGTCGGTTATTGGAATAAACAACAAGCCTAATGGCAGTAGCATTAACACCATGCTAAATGTTGACTGCATTGATGATGAAAGCGCGGCAAGATTAAACAGTTGAGGGGTGGTGATTAGTATCAGTTCAAGAAACAGAATAATTACTGCGAAGCCGTAAGCTGCACGGGAAAGTCCGCGAGCAAAAATGCGTCCGGTTAATAAAGTAAGCAGCAGCAAAGACCATAAAACATACAGCCAGGGGTTGAACCAGTAAATAAAAGAAAAGATTAAAACCGATAAAAGAACTAGCTGCCTGGTATTAAAGGTGGACTGTTTTTTAACAACCGGTTGCCACAGCAGAAAAAAACCAAAATGGGCAATTAAAAAACTGAGTGCAATCGCGTCGGAATCGACCCGGTGGATAGCCGCCAGTAAACTAAACAGCATTAAGCCTAATAAGCGGTGTTCGTTGTTGAGGAGAAGTTGAGTGATTGCTGGCATTTTTTTATTGTTTAAGTGTTTTCTTAAGGGACTTGCATTTCATATTGTAAAGCAGCAAGGTTATGTTAGTTGTCATTAGCAGGTAGTCTATCGTTTTTAACATGTTTTAATCGCCAGCTACAAACTGATAACAGGCACGTTTACCGCTATAATCAGTGCAAGGCTAATCACAGCAAGCTATAAATACTAATACGTGTTTTCACAAATCATTACAATTTCCAGATTTACCATTATTGAGTCGCTGCGTAATCGACTATTGTTGCTGTCGTTTCTGGTTATCGCTATCAGTTTTGTGCTGGTTGAATTTATCGGCGACCTTGCCATTACCGAACAGCGGGTAACGCAGGTGGCTATTCTTGCCGCCTTTTTGCGAATAACGGCAGTGGTCATGGTTACCTTGTTTGTGGTATCGAGTAGCGTGCGAGAATTGCAGGATAAAACCCTGGAAATGATTCTGGCCATGCCAATACACCGAGCCAGTTACTATCTTGGCAAGCTCACTGGTTTTTTTTATATTGCTTTATTGATGTCTATAATATTTGCGACTTTGTTATTGCTGTATGCAGATGCTGGGCAGGTGCTGATCTGGGCAATCTCCCTGTTTTTAGAATTAAGCATTGTGGTCGCATTAAGCCTGGTGATGCTGTTTACTTTTAGCCAGGTGCCTGCTGCATTAACCGCCGTGTTTATTATTTATGGTGCATCACGCATCGTGACTTCAATCTTTTTAATGTCACAGTTTCCTGTTATTGCTCACGCCGGGGTAGCGCAAAAGTTTATGGACGGTGTAATTGAATTAATCACCTGGTTGCTGCCTGACTTACATCGTTTTACACAAACTGAATGGTTAGCCTACAACACGGCTGACTGGAGTACCTTACTGCCTCTATTAGGGCAAACCATCATTTATCTGGTGTTTTTATCCTTTATCGCACTGTTTGATTTTTACCGGAAAAACTTTTAGAACCTGACTATGCGCTCTTTTCCATCCTTTGCTTCGTTGACGGTGCGTTCATGCACCATTGCTCATCTTTTACAAAAAGACCGACCGGTGTCTGATGTTCCTAAATCGGTAAAATTCTTTCTTGTGTTAGCATTGGCTTTGCAATTAATCTGGCATCATATGCAGGAGCCGGTTGTGCCCATGGCAGAAGATCTGCCATTACCCTTGTCAACACGTGCCTATGTATTGAGTTCACTGGGTGAGCCAATAGCCGCATCAAAAATTATAAATCTCTGGTTGCAGGCGTTTGATAATCAACCCGGTATCAGCCTGCCTTTTCATCAGCTGGATTATTATCGACTAACACAATGGCTGGGTACCAGCCTGGCGTTAGACCCGAGGGGGCATTACCCGATGCTGCTGGCAGCCCGAGTTTACGGCAATATAAAAAACCCTGAAAAACAACGCATTATGACGGAATTTGTATTTGACCAGTTTAATCAAAACCCCAACAAACACTGGCGCTGGCTGGCGCATGTGGTTATCACCGCGAAACACGAAATTAAAGACCTTGATCTGGCATTAAAGTACGCCAGTGCGCTGGCAGAAAAAGCCACGGCTGAGCATGTACCCTACTGGGTCAGGAGCATGAATATTATTGTACTGGAAGACATGGGGCAGCTGGAAGCTGCAAAAATTCTGCTTGGCGCGATGATTGACAGCAATGTGATAAGCGATCCGTATGAGCTGAGATTTTTATTACAAAGAATTTCAGCATTGGAAGAAAAGTTGTTGAAAAGTCGACAAGACGTTGAAAAATAAACAAATTTATTTTTAAAAATCCAGATAAGTTTCAGCAAATAGTTCTTTTATGGACTATAAAATATTGGTATAGTGAGTGCATTGAATAAAATAATAAATAAGTTATAAGTTTTATGCTATGAAGGCAGAGACGAATATTATGAAGAAAGCAGATAAACAGAAAATGTTGGCAAACTGGGCCACGCGCGCGCCCGGCACAAAGGCTTCCATGGCAGGACAGGGTGGTTTCACCTTAATTGAAATAGCCATTGTTTTGGTCATTATCGGGCTTTTATTAGGCGGTGTATTAAGAGGGCAGGAACTGATTAATACCGCCAGGGTGAGAGCATTAAGCAATACGGCGGACGGTGTCACTGCTGCCTGGTTCAGCTTTCAGGATCGTTATCGGGCTTTTCCCGGGGACTATGCACAGGCGAGTGTTAATTTACCGGATACACTAGTAAACGGTAATGGCAATGGTCTGGTTGATACTGATGTTGAACGCGCCAATGTATGGGTGCATTTAGAGGCAGCGGGTTATATCACAGGCTCTTTTGATGGGGCCGGTGTTGCCGTAGATGAATACGCCTGTCCGCTGACAAGATGCCCGGATAACGGCTTTGGTGTCGGTATGAACTTATCGCACACCAGGCAGTCGGGCGGTACGATTGGAGCAGATGCCCATGAGCTAATCACCGGTCGCGCCATACCCGTTGAAGTGCTGGCTGAATTAGATAGAAAAATAGATGACGGAAGACCGTTTACCGGCGCTATGCGGCTTGGAATAGGCAGCGCTAATGGGTGGTCTGCAGCGGAATCAGGCAACTGTCAACGTGATGGCGGTACTGTTAACGGCGTTGCTGTAGGCATAGTATATGATATTACAGAAAATATCAGCTCAAACTGCGCCGCAGTCTTCAGAAATTTCT
>CAZYCY010000013.1:0-11297 GCA_964646145.1 uncultured Thiotrichaceae bacterium | reverse complement strand
TATGATATTACAGAAAATATCAGCTCAAACTGCGCCGCAGTCTTCAGAAATTTCTAAGCTGAAAAAAATAGCTTTCCAGGTTAATAAAAAAGAGTCCACAGGGACTCTTTTTTTGTAATGCAGAAAATGATGATTGAATGCAAACAAATCGTTAAACATTATGCCGATAAAGTTGTCCTCGACAACGTCAATCTTAGCGTAAAACGGGGTGAATTTTTTGGTCTGGTGGGGATGAACGGCAGTGGTAAATCAACCCTGATTAAAGCCATTTTAGATTTAATTGGTATTGATGCTGGGAGCATAAGCATACAGGGTCAGTCGCATCGAATGGTAAGCTCACGTGAAAACGTTGCCTATCTGCCTGACCGTTTTTCACCTCCCGTGCATTTAAAAGCCCAGGATTTTATTTTGTACATGTTACGTTTACATGGCAGCAATTATTCCCGCAAAAAAACAGAACAAATGCTGGATGCGCTGGAACTGGATAAATCGGTAATGCGCGAATCAGTCAATAAATTATCAAAAGGCATGACTCAAAAACTGGGACTGGCATCGTGTTTGTTAAGTGGTAAATCGTTGTTGATTTTAGATGAACCCATGAGCGGTTTAGATCCCCGGGCTCGTGTGTTATTTAAAAAACAGTTGGCACAATTAAAACAACAGGGTATGACCGTGTTTTTTAGTTCTCATGTACTCGCTGATGTAGAAGAGATGGCTGATAACATGGCAGTATTGCATAACAGTAAGATTTATTTTTCAGGCTCACCACAAGCGTTTAAAAAACAGTATATGGCAGAGAATGTGGAGCAGGCTTATATGTCTTGTATTGAAAATTAAAGTGATAAGTTATATGCTCTGATATTAACAAGGGTAATTTCTGTTATAGACCAGTGAGTGTAATATGAAATCAATAAAATATAGTTACCTTGACGGTAGAATAACAATAGACCCTGATCTATGTAATGGGAAACCAACAATTCGTGGAAAAAGAATAACGGTTCAAACAATTGTAGAATTCCTTGGTGCTGGTGAAACAGAAAAAGAAATATTAAACCAGTACCCCTCTTTAGAAAAGCAGGATATTCATGCCTGCCTTGTTTTTGCCAGTAAACTTATGGATCACAAGTATACGCTTCAAAAAATAGCCTAAAAATGAGCAAATACCTGATAGATGCGAATCTTCCGAGTCGTTTCTCTATATGGGATAGTCAGGAATATGAGCATGTAGTCCACATAAATGATGAACTGAAAGACAGTGAAATTTGGCAATATGCAAAAGAAAACAATCTTACGATAGTCACAAAAGATGCTGATTTTTCAGACTTGGCAATGTTGAATAATCCACCGCCCAAGGTTATTCATTTTAAGATTGGAAATATGAAGATGAAAGCATTTTATCAATTTACTACCAAAGTATGGGATGATATTTGTGTTATGAGTGAAGACTTTAAGTTGATTAGAGTTTATTCAAACAAAATTGAGGGTGTTAATTAACAGCCGATGATTATTTGAGCAACTTTTGTTCTCGTTGCCACGCTTTTTCGTGTGGCGAGACAAAGCTAAAGCCCCAACTCCTTAATCTTCCGCGTCAAGGTATTCCTCCCCCAGCCCAGCAACTTCGCTGCATCATTTTTTCTGCCACTGGTTTTTTCTAATGCCGCGTTGATTAAAACTTTTTCAACTTCACAAATAACCCGTGTCGCTATGTCCGTTTCTCCGGAGAATAATTGCTGTTGCACTTTTGTGCCAAGTTTTTTTTGCCAGCTTTCGCCCGATCCAAACTCTGTGGTGGTATTATTCGCTTGATTTTCAGCAAGTAGTTCAGCGGGTAAATCAGATAGATGTACCACCTGACCGGGTGTCATCACCGCAAGCCAGTGGCAGGTGTTTTCAAGTTGTCTTACATTGCCCGGCCAGTTAAGCGAGATAAGGTAAGTCATGGTGTCACTGGCAATGGTTTTGCTTTCACCTGGCTCATTATCCAGACTCAGCTCTTTTACTGCTCGTTTTAAAAAACAACACAATAAAGCGGGGATGTCTTCCCTGCGTTCTCGCAATGCAGGCAGGTGAATACGAATGACATTTAAGCGGTGAAACAGGTCTTCGCGAAAGAGCCCTTTTTTAACGTGAGTATCAAGATTTTGATGAGTGGCGGCGATGACGCGCACATTGACTTTTATGGGGGTGTGTCCACCTACCCGGTAAAAAACACCTTCGGCCAGCACACGTAATAAACGGGTTTGTAACTCGGCTGGCATGTCGCCAATTTCATCGAGAAATAATGTGCCGCCATCGGCCTGCTCAAAGCGACCTTTGCGTAAGGCCTGTGCGCCGGTAAAGGCACCTTTTTCATGACCAAATAATTCGGACTCCAATAGCTCCTTTGGAATGGCTGCGGTATTTAAAGCAATAAACGCCCTGTCTGCTCGCGGACTGTGTTTGTGCAGTGAGAGTGCAACCAGTTCCTTGCCGGTACCGGATTCTCCGGTAATTAACACGCTGATGACAGATTTTGATAAACGCCCGATGGTGCGGAAAACATCCTGCATTGCGGGTGCTGCACCAATAATTTCTGGCGTGTTATTCTCCTGAGTTAGCAGATTATCATGTAACGGATTTTTATTGCAGGCACGTTGCGTGACTTCTACGGCATCGTCAATGTCAAACGGTTTGGGCAGATATTCAAATGCGCCGCCTTTGTAAGCGGAAACGGCGCTATCCAAATCGGTGTGAGCGGTCATAATGATAACCGGTAAATCAGGGTAACCTGATGACAGTCGAGACAGTAATTCCAGACCATCAATACCAGGCATGCGCACATCGGTAATGATGACATCGGGCTGTTCATGTTTTAATTTTTCTATAATGGTATTGGCATTGTCGAAGCTAGTGACAAAAAAGTTTGCGCCTTCAAGCGCTTTTTGCAACACCCAGCGTATCGAGTCATCATCATCAATAATCCAGATGTGTCCTTGAGAGTGCATGGGTAAGATTGTTGGCTCGGTCATTTATTCACTTCGTTATGGTGATTATCTACTTATTAACGAGTCGGATGAAAAGGATATCACTCATTAAATACGTCCATGTAAGTTAGACTACAGCATCCTTGCTGTAGAGCACCTCTTTAATGGGTGGTATTCTTTTCATCCGATTCAGTAGTATGTAGGTTAATGGGCAATAAAAGGCTGAAAATTGTTTCGCCCGGTTTGCTGCTAAATTCAATTAAACCATCATGTTGTTGTGCTAATGATTGCGCGATGGATAAACCCAGCCCGGTACCCTCGGCGTGACCGGTAATCATCGGCATAAATATTTTTTCCTGTAATTCCTTTTTAACGCCACAGCCATTGTCTTCGATATCTATTCTGGCAACCAGTGGGTAACTGTGCAAACCGATTTTGCAATTTCTTTGTGTGCGTGTTTTAAAAATAATTATAGCTGAATTATTGTCCAGCAATGCAGTGGAGAGTGACGCAGTAACAGCGTTACGCGTGATGTTTAATATCACCTGAATCAACATGGATTCATCAGCAAGTAATTCAGGGATGCTGGGGTCATAATCTGCCTTTAATATAAGTTGATCATTTTCTGCCAGCACCAGTTGCCGCACATGTTCTAATATTTTATGTATATTGACTTCGCTTTTTGTTGGAATATCGTTGGGGCCAACCATGCGGTCGAGCAGGTTTTTTAAACGGTCAGCTTCATTAATAATGATTTGGGTGAACTGTTTATTGTTGCTACTATTAGACACTTTTTCAAGCTCTCTTTCGAGTAGCTGTGCGGCACCTCTAATGCCACCTAAGGGGTTTTTTATTTCATGTGCAAGCCCACGCAATAGAGTTTTACTGGCCTCGTACTGGCTTA
The DNA here is from genome assembly GCA_964646145.1 of uncultured Thiotrichaceae bacterium. GTDB lineage: Bacteria > Pseudomonadota > Gammaproteobacteria > SZUA-229 > SZUA-229. Next base: position 7,430 of record CAZYCY010000013.1, on the reverse strand, counting down.
GTATGCTTTCTTCGTGCGAGATTTTGTGCTGTGATTTAAAACGAATAAATTCCAGTAATAGAAACTTACCTTCAGGTTTATACTGGATAGGTGAAACAGAATAATCAATATCAATAATTTTTTGATTGTGCAGGCGTAGTTGATCTTCGTAAACAGTGTAAGGGTGAGAAGAAATTAAAGATCGCTCAAGGCGGTCAAAAAATTCATATTCGTTGACAATAAGCTGGCGTATATTTTTTTTCGATGCTCTTTTGTTGCTGATATGAAATAATAATTCAGCAGCAGGGTTGATGCAGATAATTTGCAGGTTTTCACCGATAATAATAATTGCAGAATGTAGGCTATCGATAACAGTTTGCGGCGAGTTGTACTGTGAGGCGGTCATAGCAGTGTTAATGTAATCATTGAGTCATTTTTAGTAAGCTTGAGCATTGGTTTTTTTAATGACTTTTCAAGAAGTTGTATTATATTGGTAACAGGGGGAGCTCAGTAGAATAAGCGGTTACATAGCTCTCGCGCTCAAAAACACCCCATTTATAGCCTGCATCTTTTCGCCAGTAATGGTGCAGGGATGTACCGTTAATGAACCAAAGGCTGGAATGGCAGCAAAGCCTTGCAATGGCTCACTCACTGCGAGAATATTTAATAACCTGCGTCCTGACCATGGTACTGTGCTGAGTTAAATGCAGAGGCATGTTTAATAATAACCGTACCTTGCCGTTCTATCTTGTGGTTCGTCAACACCACTTTCATGTGGCACTACTGACGAAAACCTGCGCACTTTAAACGGGATATTCTTGAGTGCGAGAGGCATAGCCTATTGCGCCATGATAGTGCGTAACCAGTATTTTGCAAGGCGGCTTAACGAGGCGGTCTTACAGGAATCCCCGGAGGTCTCCCTGGAAGACCGGGTCTTGCAGGAAAAGCAAATTCTCCAGGAATACCGGTATGTTTAATATGTACAACGATAGTTCTGCTGCGTACGATGGTTTCCCCCTGTTTATTTTTAACATACGCCTGCAGTTGGTGTGAGCCACGGTCAAGGCGACCAATGGATAAAACCATGCTCTGGCTGTTCTCTATCAGTGGCTTACCATTCATCATTAGCCAGATATTATGACCCTGTGCTGCATTTAAAGCCGGTTTGAGGTTGAGTGATACGGTAACAGCTGGTTCATTCCAGATGATTTCATCGTTTTTCGGTGCGATGATGTCGAACTCTGTGTATTTAAACTCAACCAGTTCTTCTTCCTCTTTGACTGTTGGTTCGGGTCTAACTTTGGGCGCATCAATAATGGATAGAGGTGGGGGGCTAAATCTTTCTGCATTATCAAAAGGTTTATCTGAATAAAACACATTGCCTTTATCATCAAAGCCTTTGTATAACTGTGCGTGCGAAGAAAAAGCAAATAGTAGGAACGCAGCCAGCAAACCTTTTAATGGTATATTCTGCATAAGTTCGACTCATATATTTTATAAAGGTGCTGTAAATTTAACATAAAAAAGCCCTGCACACAGTGCCGGGCTTTTTATTGTCAGTGCATGCTGTGCGCTGGCACAGAATTTGGCTGATTTATACGCTGTAGTACATGTCAAATTCACAAGGATGTACAGACGCACGGTAACGCTGAACTTCTTCACTTTTTAGCTCAATAAAGCCGTCGATCACGTCATCATCAAATACACCGCCTTCGGTTAAGAATGCGCGATCTGCATCCAGTGCTTTTAACGCCTCATCAAAAGAGAGGGCGACCTGAGGAATTTTTGCTTCTTCTTCAGGTGGCAGGTCGTAAAGGTCTTTATCCGCTGCCTCGCCCGGATCAATTTTGTTTTTGATGCCGTCAAGACCAGCCATTAACATGGCAGCAAAACAAAGGTAAGGGTTGGCAGTGTTATCACCAAAACGCACTTCAATACGACGACCTTTAGGGCTGGATACGTGCGGGATGCGAATGGAAGCAGAACGGTTGCGTGCAGAGTAAGCCAGCATAACCGGGGCTTCAAAACCTGGCACCAAACGCTTGTAACTGTTGGTTGAGGCATTGGCAAAGGCGTTAAGGGCTTTTGCGTGTTTAATAATGCCACCAATGTAATACAGGGCTTCCTGAGAAAGGCCACCGTAAAGGTCGCCAGCGAACAGATTCTCGCCATTTTTAAAAATAGACTGGTGTACGTGCATGCCATTACCGTTATCACCAACCATTGGTTTTGGCATGAAGGTTGCGGTCTTGCCATAAGCATGAGCCACATTGTGCACCACATATTTGTAAATTTGCACTTCGTCAGCTTTGCGCACTAATGTGTTAAATACGGCACCAATTTCGCACTGACCAGCAGTACCCACTTCGTGATGATGAACTTCAGTTATCGCGCCCATTTCTTCCATCACCAGGCACATCGATGAGCGTAGATCCTGCAATGAATCAATCGGTGGCACCGGGAAGTAACCGCCTTTGACGCCGGGGCGATGCCCCATGTTGCTGCCGTCATACTCCTTGCCAGTGTTCCAGGCGGCCTCTTCTGATTCGATCTTGTAGAAAACGCCGCCCATTTCGTCGCCCCATTGCACGCCGTCAAACACGAAAAATTCGTTTTCAGGACCGAAGTAGGCAGTATCGCCAATACCGGTTGAATTTAAGTAAGCTTCAGCGCGTTTGGCAATTGAGCGTGGATCACGGTTATAACCGGTCATATCGACCGGCTCGATAACATCACAACGCAGGTTCATGGTGACTTCTTCACAGAACGGGTCGATAACCTGTGAGTCGCAATCGGGCATGATAATCATGTCTGAGGCATTAATGCTTTTCCAGCCAGAAATTGAGGAGCCATCGAACATCTTGCCTTCTGCCAGAACATCTTCATCGATGGAGTGAGCAGGCACAGACACATGCTGCTCCTTACCTTGTGTGTCAGTAAAACGGAAATCAACGAATTTAACTTCTTTTTCCTTGATCATATTCATTACGTCGCTTGCAGCCATTTTTAGTGCCTCTGTAATTTTAAAAGTGATAAATTTGCACAGAAAAGCCTGTAGCATCTTTGCTTGATGCCAGGGCGTATCCGCACAGCGTTTGTTTTTATATTTATCCTGCTATCAGTTGACTGAAATTGCCAGGATAGAAAGAGTCTTTAATCAATTTTGTTAGCAACACCTTAATGCAACAAAACTCATCAAAGATCCTTTTTAACAGTCTACATTCTGCACGAAACATGCCAATAAGGGAAACCCGATATTATGGGTTATTTAGTGATTATTATATAAATAATGCACAATAAATGAGCATTACGTGTGTACAAGCACCATTCTGGTGCGCGGAATGGCGTTAGTTGTTATGCGCCGACTCATTGATAAGTTACCGATTAATAACTCAAAGGGCATCTCTAAAGTCATTGTTGGTATTAAAGTTTTTAAAGGCATCATTATTTGAAATTGGTATAATTTCATGTGATTGTGATTTTGCCCATTGCATCAGTCTTAATTGATTATTGTTGAGTGACTGTGTGATTGAGGTCAGCAGTTTTTTCTGCATTAGAAAAACCAGTTGTAAGCGCTGGTTTATTTCGGCGATATAGATGTGTTTATTGCCTGAGTTGTTTGCTAACTGTTCAATAATGTCACTCGGTAATAGTGGCATATCACAGGGCACAATGAGTACCCAGTTATTATTGCAATGTGGCAGGGCTGCGGCTATTCCCGCCATGGGCCCCCGGTAGGTCTGTTTTGAGTCGTTTGGAAGCCGATCACTTACAACGGGGTAGCGATATTCTTCATATGCTTTTATATTTCGATTGGCGCTGATAATGATTTCGTCAACCTGGGTGTTTACTTTATTAATAATATGCTCCACCAGTGTTTTGCGTTGGTAACAAAGTAGACCTTTATCGCGACCACCAACGCGTTTGCCCTCGCCGCCAGCAAGGATGATGCAGCTGAATTTTGTGGTTTTTGTATCCATGTTTTTATCGGGGGTTTTATGAAAGAAACAGGTAAAGCAGGATGATGTTACTGGTTAATAAAACACCACTTACTATTTTCCAGAACATCGTTGGGTTGCGCTCTAGTAGCGGTGTGGCATGCCCCATAAAGGATTCTTTTGGATGGGTAAGGTCAAAGATAAATTCGGAAAAAGTGTCGTAACGCAAACGCTGATCTTTTTTTACTGCTTTGTGAATAGCGCCGTCCATCCACAGTGGAATCATCGGATTATGTTTAATTGATGACTCGTATTTAATTTTATTTAAGGTGCGCCAGTTGAGATTGCGAGACATTTTATCGCCGTAAGGCAGTTGTCCGGTCAGCAGGTTATAAACCAGTACGCCGAGCGAATAGATGTCAGAGCGATTGCTGCCCTGCATGCCCAGCAGGTACTCCGGTGCTGTGTAGTTTTTAGTGCCGAGCAACTCGATGCGTTCAACCGGTGTGCTTATTTCCTGAATACCGGCAATTTTTACCGAGCCAAAATCAATGATTTTTACCACGCCATGTGCGGTGATCATAATATTTTCAGGTTTTAAATCGCGGTGTAACATTTCCAGACGGTGAAATACACGTAAACCTTTTATGATTTTATTGGTTATGTTAATGATTTGCTCAAAATCTGGCGTTGGGTGATCGAGAGACCATTGCTTTAGCGTGATACCGTCAATGTATTCCATGATGAAATATAAAAAGTTTCGTTGCCGCGTTTGTTCAATAATTTTTAATACCGCATCACTCTGTATGCGTTTTCCTGCCCATTCTTCCATGTAGAAACGCTCAATATAAGCGGGGTCATCGGAGTAGTTAACCGATGGCGTTTTCATCATAAACAGCTGGTTGCTTTCTATATCACGCACTTTATAAAGTTGAGAGCTGGTGCTGGCATGGACCTCCTCAAGAATTTCATAGCCATCCATGGTCATGCCAGGGCCCAGATGTGGTGGAAACGGCAGACGTGTCAGTTCGTTGTAGATTTCATTGGCATCCTGCGATGGCAGGCTTTCTATTTTAATTAGTTGACAGGTGACATTGTCGTGGCTTTTTGCTTGCAGCGCCTGCATCACGATTTTGTCGGATTTAACTTCGATGGCAGCTTCGGATTTTAAATGTTCTTTTAACTGCTGGTCGCTAAGATAATCATGGATACCATCTGTCGTCATTAAAAAAACATCGCCTTGTTCAATAGCCAGTGTTTTATAATCAATATCGAGGTGGCTATCAATGCCCATGGCACGACTCAAATAATTTTTTTCATCTGAAATCCAGACGCGGTGATCGGTGGTGAGCAACTCCAGGTCGCATGAATCATTATTCTGGCGGAAACGATAAATGCGTGAGTCACCAATGTGAAAAATATAAGCGGTGGTTGATTTAAAGACAATACCACTGAAAGTAGTGACCATGCCATTAGCATGTTCTTTGTTGCCATTACTTAATAGCCAGTTATTAATAGCCGTTAATACTTTAGCACCGGAGGATTTAACCGACCAGGTTTCTGGTGTGCTGAAATAATCGTTAAGAAAGCTTTTAACGCAATGTTCACTGGCTTCCCGCGCTTTGGCGCAACTGCCCATGCCATCGGCAATCGCGCAGGCAATGCCTTTGTTCACCAGGGTTGAGCCTTCGGGAATGTAAGCACCGTAAAAATCTTCGTTACATTGTTTAATGCCTTTATCTGAACTTTGTCCCAGGCTGATTTTTAAATCTGCATTCATCGGCGAAGTTTGCCATATCTTTATGAAACATCAATCATTTTAACGCTGCCATCGGGCATCACTTCTGCCATTTGTCCACTTGGTTCACGCAGAAACACAAGGATAATAAACAGCACCAGGGCAGCCGATGCTGCAATAAACATGAAAAAGATCTGCGGAGAAACAAATGACAGAACCGTTAAAAACAATACGCCGCCGACATTACCGTAGGAACCTGCCATGCCGGCGATTTGCCCCGTCATGCGACGCTGAATAAGAGGAACCATTGCAAATACGGCGCCAGAGCCTGCTTTAGCAAACAAACCGCAGGCAATGGTGATTGAGACCACAATCGGTAAAGCCCAACTTGCATCAACCAGCCCTAACACAGAGAAGGAAGCTGCAATGCCGATAAACACAATGATAAGTGTGCGTTTACGACCAAAGCGGTCGCTGATAAGACCGCCTGCCGGGCGTGCAACTAAATTCATTAATGGATAAATCGCCGCCAGCGCACCGGCAAGTACGATAGAGGTATTAAAAGTATCGGTATAAAACAGTGGTAACATTGAAACCAATGCCAGTTCAGTGCCGAAAGTAACCAGATAAGCCATGTTTAATACTGCCACCTGACTGTAGTTATATTTAAAAATGTCAGGCACGTCTTTTTTAAAGATGTCTTTGTTGACTCGATAAATATTATAAGTCTGATAAAGATAGAGTGCAGCCAAAGCACCGTAAATGCTGTAAGCAAGCGTGATATTAAACCAGTCTAAATCGAAAAGTGAAAGCTTCCATGTTAGCAACGCCAGTGCCGCGTACATCGGAATAGTGCTTACTAAATACAAAAAGAAATCAAATTTACTGGTGACTTCCAAACCACCCATTTTTTTAGGTTTAAAGTAAGTTGAGCCTTTGGGGGTGTTAGTAACGGCAAAATAATAGAACGCGCCGTATAAAATAGCAATCACACCGGTTGATGCTATCGCGTAACGCCAGCCATTGTCGCCGCCATACATCAACGCCAGAGCAGGCAGTAGCATGGCGGCACCAGCCGAACCAAAATTACCCCAGCCGCCATAAATGCCTTGTGCAATACCTGTCTGACGAGCAGGAAACCATTCAGAGATCATGCGAATGCCGACCACAAATCCGGCGCCAACAAAACCCAGCAAAAACCGCATAATCGCCAGTTGCTGATAATTTTGCGCCAGGGCAAAGCCGATGCAGAGAAAACCTGAAATAATCAGGATGGAAGAGTACATAATCCGCGGCCCAAATCGGTCGACCAGCATACCGATAATAATTCTCGCAGGAATGGCTATCGCCACGTTTAAAATGAGCAGTGTGCTTACTTCCTGGTCGGATAAACCAAAAGTTTCGCGAATCACCACCATTAATGGCGCATGTGCAAACCACACCATGAAGCTGATAAAAAACGCAAACCAGGTTAGATGAAGAATGCGAATGTTGCCTGAAAAAGAAAATAAATTAAGAGAAGTTTTTGAATCTGCCTGCGGCATTATTGTTTCCTGTTGCTTCGTTGCAATGTTTTTATTGCTATAGCAATATATATGCCAATTATATACTGGTTAAAAACCAGCTATGTGCGTTTTGTTTTTGGTGTTATATGGCAAGTATGGGGCGTTATGCACAAAAATGGTGCATAAAAAGTGGGGCTTATTGACTGAGAATTGTTGAGTTAATGCGTTGACCGTGTATTGTGTGAATACATCAATAAGCAATACAAATTT
>CAZYCY010000012.1:0-15948 GCA_964646145.1 uncultured Thiotrichaceae bacterium | reverse complement strand
ATGCAGCATTGACGGTCTTATTTTTCGATTGGTAAATAAAGCTGGCATTTCAACCTAAAAAAATCAGTTGAATCGTAGCGAGAGTGATCAATGTGCTGAATCTACAAGACTTTATTGGTTATTTTGAGTGAAAACGTATCACCCATACGGTGAACTCAAAATGTTCGAGAAAGTCTTGTAGATTCAGTGCATTGGACGCTCGCAGTAGGTTCAACTGATTTTTTTAGGTTCAACCAGCAATCTCTCGCCAAGTAACTGTAACTCGCCACCATAACCATTTTGTGCTGCCAGCTGCAATTGAAAACCCAGGCGCTGATCAGACCAGAAATTTAGCCAGTTATTCATTCGTGCATTTGATTGAAGCGTGGAACCAATGGTGTTATTTATGCCCCAGCCAAACTGCTCAGTTGTTATATTGTGCATAGCCGCCAACTGTTCACCCAAAAGTCGCTGATCAGGCTTTCCGCTCATATTTAAATATTCCAGAACAATATAACTTTGCGTATGATTTTCAGCAAAACCCAAGTTATCATAAAAACAAATTGGGCGGGGCACCTTCACGGTATTGCTTGATGCGATTGCATGCAAACTCCTGGCTTCGGCTGCAAACATTGCCTGCTGACCTGCTCGATTGGTTTTTACAAAATATTGATTGTCATCATCGGCGGTCAACAAAAATGCTGTATTAATGCAGCCGCCCCGCAGCCTTTCCTGCTGAACACCTGAAAAATTTCGCCCGGTGGTTTGCTCAATATGCTCTACAATCGATTGCCACTGTTTCACTTTATTCTCACTTATGCTTCATACTGAAGCACGTTCGGTTTAATGGGCATCTCTATTAATTTGTGAATATGAATCTTGAGTGCAAAATATGCCATATTTTCGTTGTAAGCCTTCGTAATAGCCCACTCATGTGTCCATGTTGATAAAACCTGGCGCCTTAATCTGGCATATTTTGAATCTCAGCCTTCACATCCAGAATTAAGAGATACAAGAGGTGCCCTAAAATGTAAAATCACTAAAATAATAATCCAGAAAAAATAATCGATTTTAAGGTTTTACAGCAACGCGCACAGCATAAAAATATACTACACAGATGTATTGAGAAGTTACGCATTTTTGGCTTAAACAACTGTTTTAATGGCTAAGTGTTTGTTATTTTTTTAATGGAAAGACATAGTTGTGCACAAGCCATAGGAAAATCCGTGAAATTACTAGGTTATTTAATATAAAACCTTCATTATTGGCAAAATAACAATTATAAAGCATTGATATTGTTGTATTTATTGTTAGTGGTTAAAAAACAACCAAACTAACAAAAACACTATTATTATAGTAAAAATCAGCATGTTTTTATTTGTTATCCACAAACTTATACACAGATTTTGTGAGTAACTTGCCTTTTATTCGATATTTTAATGACTTATGTGCCTAAAGCTAGAATATTTGTTAAGTATACGCATTAAATGAAAACACAAGGGCTGCAATAGAAAGTACTTATGCACATCCAAAAAACTGGTGTTTTTATAGCTGTCAAGCCTGGAATTGACTCTATAATGATAGAGTCATATTATGTAACATGATGATATTAATGATGTTTTTATGTAACATTTTTGTTACATTTATTACAAAAAAAAGACGATTTAATACTGTTTATTTTTTCCAGGCACTTTTTCCACAGAGTTATCCACAGGTAACGCAGTGTAAATGCGACTTATTCACATGCTGAGGTTTACGCGGCAATGGTTTTTGTAAGCTGAATCATGTTTTGCAGTAAAATCATTACTTTTTAGAGATCTTTCCACAATACAGGCGCGAAAGAAAAATATGCTAAAATTTTCCTGGTTGAGGCAGAAAACAGGAGGAGCTTTAGCTATTTTTACTCATTTAATGTATTGTGCAAAAGCCTCTTTTTATTGTTAGTTCTTTATAAATGCCCCCACAGAAATCTAAACAACGCATTGTCAAAATTGCAGTTCCCTGTCCATTGTACCGGCTTTTTGACTATCGCCTGCCAGACTCCCGGGCTGTTATAACGGGCGTACAAACAATACAGCCAGGGGTGCGTGTTCGTGTCCCTTTTGGTAGGCAAAAGCTGATTGGGTTTGTTATCGAAGAAATACCACGCAGCGAGGTTCCTGCAAACAAACTAAAATCGATTGAAGCGGTATTAGATGACCATAATCTGCTGGGTAACGATATTTTAAAATTATTATTCTGGGCAGCCAGATATTATGCTCACCCGTTGGGTGATGTTTTACAAACTGCACTACCGATTTATCTGCGTAAGAATAATGATGCAACACCATTCTTGAATACCTGGTGGCGATCACTGCAGCCACACCACAAACAGGTATCAAAGAAACATTTGCCAAAACCGTCAACGCAAGAAATCCTGCACACACTTAAACGTGCTCCCAGGCAGCGCCAGCTATATCAGTTGCTGCTGGCGGCCGATGATGGGCTGGATGCCGACGCTCTGAACTCACGTATGGAGAACTGGCGTGCACCGCTTAAAGCACTGTTGGCTAGAGAGCTGGTTGAGCGTTTTGTTAAGCCCGCAGTATTAACACAGAAAAATGTAGAGAGAGGAACTGGCAGCAACAGCACTAAGGTTAAATTAAACGATGAACAGGCGGTCGCGGTTAAAAACATGGAATCACAAAGCCATAAACATGCGGTACACGTACTTAATGGCATTACTGGCAGCGGTAAAACCGAAGTTTACTTGGCGCTGTGTGAGTTTATGTTTGCGAGAAACAAACAGGTACTGGTTCTAGTGCCTGAAATCGGATTAACTCCACAATTAACTCAGCGTTTTATTACACAGTTGAATACCACCGTTGTGGTTTTGCACTCAGCAATGAATGACAAACAGCGTTATGCTGCCTGGCATGGGGCAGCAAATAAACAGGCGCAGTTAGTCATTGGTACCCGCTCATGTATTTTTACACCACTGCCTGATCTCGGGCTGATTATTATCGATGAAGAGCATGATGGCAGTTACAAGCAACAGGACGGCTTTCGATATAATGCGCGTGACCTGGCTATTGTACGTGCAAAAAACAATAACATTCCCATTGTTTTAGGCTCAGCCACGCCTTCATTGGAAACCCTGAACAATATTAATGAGCAGCGCTATCAGGTGTGTTATCTAAGGAAACGGGCTAATAAAAAACCATTGCCGAAAATACAACTGGTTAATTTATGTAGCCAGAAATTACATGAAGGCCTGGCGGACACATTACTGATAAAAATTAGACAACAGCTGGAGCAGCAAGGTCAGGTGTTATTATTTATTAATCGCCGTGGTTTCGCTCCGCTATTAATGTGTCATGAGTGCGGCTGGACAACCAGCTGCCATCGCTGTGACGCACACATGACTTTTCACAAACGGCGCAATCAATTACATTGTCACCATTGCGGTTCGCAGCGACAGGCCCCAAATCATTGCGAAGAATGTGGCTGCAGTAATATTATAGCTATCGGTGCTGGCACCGAACGCATTGAAAACTTTTTGCAGGCGCATTTCCCCAATACGCAGGTTAATCGAATTGACCGCGATACCACGCGTAATAAAGGCAGCCTGCAAGCAAAGCTGGAAAAAGCACACAGCGGAGAAAGCGGTATTCTGGTGGGTACACAAATGCTGGCAAAAGGTCATGATTTTCCTAACGTAACCCTGGTCTGCGTACTCGATACCGACCAGGCATTATTCAGTGCTGATTTTCGAGCTGCTGAGCATTTGGCACAATTAATTACCCAGGTTTCAGGTCGCGCCGGGCGTGCAGAAAAATCGGGCGAAGTGCTGATTCAGACGCACCACCCTGACCATCCTTTATTGCAAACATTGTTGCACCGTGGTTATCAGGCGTTTGCAGAAGCCGCGCTACAAGAGAGGCGAGCGGCAGGTTTACCACCGGTTCGTCATCTGGTATTACTTCGCTGTGAATCGGTGCAAGCCGAGGCAGCCCAGGCTTTTTTGCAACAAGCGGTGCATAGTGCAAAACAAAAGGATATGCGAGAGATAGACCTGTTTGGTCCCATAGCCGCGCCAATGGAGCGGCGGGCAGGGCGTTACCGTTACCAGATTATGCTGCAATCTGGGTGCAGAAAAGCCCTGCACCAATTTTTAAACGGGTGGGTGCCGCAATTGCAGCAACTGCCTTCGGCTCGCAAAGTTCGCTGGTCAATTGATGTTGATCCTTATGATACTTTCTAATTGAGAGTTAAGAACGGTTGATACACCCTGTATTCAGGCTTCTAAATCTCAATTATCCATTGCTCTTACAAGCCTCAATTGTTTTTAGAGGTGCCTTTTAGATTGCTGTATAATCGCATTCCTCAAAAACCCACAAACCATAGCAGAAGACACTCCTTTTGAAAGCAACCATCGAAAACTTACTCAATCAGGCGCTGGATCAGCTTATAACTAATGGCTTGATTGAAACCAAACCGGCACTACAAATCACTCGTACTAAAGATGCTGCACATGGCGATTTTACCTGTAATGTGGCGATGATGCTGGCGAAACAGGCGGGTAAACCGCCACGTGATGTCGCCAAAGCCATTATTGCTGCGCTTGAGAAAGATACACTAACAACAAAAGTAATTATTGAAAAAATAGAGCTGGCCGGCCCTGGTTTCATTAACTTCTTTCTGGCACAGGAAAGCAGCTTAACCATTATCAAGGATATTTACACTGCTGGAGACAGCTTTGGCAAAAGCAATGCTGCCAATAATGAAAAAGTACAAATCGAATTTGTTTCTGCCAATCCGACTGGGCCGTTACACGTCGGTCATGGTCGTGGTGCGGCTTATGGGGCAACACTGGCATCACTGATGCGAACTGTTGGTTTTGAAGTGGACTGCGAATACTACGTTAATGATGCCGGTAGGCAGATGAATATATTGGCCACCAGCGTCTGGTTACGTTATCTGGAAAGCCATCATATAAAATTTGCCTTTCCAGTAAATGCTTACCAGGGCGAATACATTTATGACATTGTAGACAGCATCAAAACACTGCATAGTGATGCCTTCGTTTTTTCAGCCGATGCGGTTTTTCAGGATATAGCCGATGATGAGCCCGCCGGTGGCGACAAAGAAAGCCATATAGACGACTTAATTGAGCGTGCTAAAACATTGCTAGGTAAAGAAAATTACCAGATTGTTTTCAAAGCCGGGCTGAGCAGCATTCTTAATGATATTCGCCAGGATCTGGAGGAATTTGGTGTGTCATATGACTGCTGGTATTCCGAGCAGACACTGGCTGACCGAGGTTTAATCAATAAAGCCGTAGAGCAACTGCAACAAGCCGGTCACATCGAACAGCGCAACGGTGCTTTATGGTTTTTATCAACAAAATTTGGCGATGAAAAAGACCGCGTGGTGGTTCGTGATAATGGCCAGGCGACCTATTTTGCCTCAGACATTGCCTACCATATAGACAAGTTTGCTCGTGGTTACAAACGCGTGATTAATATCTGGGGCGCAGATCATCACGGATACGTCGCAAGGGTAAAAGCAGCAATTGGCGCGCTTGATCAGAAGCAGGACAAGCTGGATATATTATTGGTGCAATTCGCTAATTTATACCGCCAGGGTGAGCGCGTACAAATGTCCACCCGCTCCGGCTCTTTTGTTACCTTGCGAGAGCTACGAGAAGAGGTCGGCAACGATGCCGCGCGTTTCTTTTATGTAATGCGCAAGTGTGAACAGCACATGGACTTTGACCTGGATCTGGCGAAATCACAAAGTAATGATAACCCGGTGTATTACATTCAGTACGCGCATGCCAGAATATGCAGCGTTATCGGGCAATTATCAGAAAAGCAGCTCAGCCACGACATTGAAAATGGTTTTCAAAATTTGGGTTTGTTAACCGAAAAACATGAATCCGAGCTGATTAGTAAGCTGGGTGCTTACAGCGATATTGTTCATAAAGCCGCATTTAATGCGCAGCCGCATTTACTGGTGCATTATCTGCGTGAGCTGGCAACCTTACTGCATTCTTATTATAATGCACATCAGTTCATTAATGATGATAGCAACCTGCATGATGCGCGACTTAATTTAATTATTGCAACAAAACAAGTTTTGCATAACGGGTTAACCTTACTTGGGGTAAGCGCGCCGGTAAAAATGTAATGAAAAACTATTTTTAGCCGCAAAGTTCGCGAATAATAATTCTTTCTTTGCGCTTATTTGTGTCCTTTGCGGCAAAATGCTTTACTTCTTTGACCTATACTTTCCAGGTAATTTTATTGCGTAGGTTCTTGTATATGTCTACTCGTGGCGAATTGAGGCGCTAAACCCAAGAATAGAGATCAAAATTAAAAAAATCCTGCAAGTCCTGGATGCGTCTGACTATTCAAAAAACAACTCATCACCAATAAGGTGACCACGTTGTTTTTTAAATAGCCATAGACAACAATTATTTACAACCTTTTTCAATTTTGATCTCTATTCTTGTGCTAAAAAATAATGACAACAGACTACAAATCCCGCGTTACCCGCAAACAGAAAAAACCACTGCCCGGTTACGTCTGGTTGTTATCCGGTTTGGCTATCGGGCTGTTTGTAGCGTTTATTGTTTACCTCGATAAACAACCTGAAAATTACCAGGACTTTGGCAGTGCTGTTCAGGCCGAACTGGAAAAAATAAAAAAACAGGCAAAGAATCAAACCAGCACAACAGCATCAACTGAAAAAGCACCTGCTACTGACCAGCCTGCTGCTGAAAAAAAACAAGACAAATTTAAATTTTATACATTGTTGCCAGAACTGGAGATCCTTATTCCGGAAAGCGAAATTCGTCCACCTGGGGCAGTCTCTAAAAAAACAAGCATTCGTTCACAGTCAAACACCAAGCCGCCATACAGTGCAAACAAACAATACATATTACAGGTTGGTTCGTTTCAAAATATTTCTGACGCAGAAAGGTTAAAAGCTAATCTGGCATTTTTAGGGCTGGAAGCTGGTATACAGCATGTAACCATTAATAGTCAGGCATGGCATCGAGTCAGAACTGGTCCATACCAGAACAAACAACAGCTATTCAAAAAGCAGAAGCTGCTTAGGCGAAATGGCATTAATTATATTGCAATGGAGTTAAGATAAGGGCGCGCAGTATTATTAAATATTTTTGCAGTGAGTGTGTTATTGCAAGGCTTTGCATGGTAGCTGCTTCGTTCTTTGGTTGGTAAACGTCATATCCACGTGGCACTGCTGGCGAAAAGATGCGGACTATAAACGGGGTGTTCTTGAGCGCGAAGAGTATAAAGATAAATCCTATCCAGTATGAGCTCACTGAAAAATCACAAGCTCTGATGATATTAACCATAATTAATCTCGTTAATTTATAAATCTATCCTATAATTTCGTAAAGTAGTCAGTTGATAGCAGTGTTAAAAATGATCTAAAAGTGAGGGGGATACGAAGCGGTAAGCTGCGCCTTTTCAACACAACGCCATGATTAATAACATAAAATATACATCGTGCAAAGCACTCAGTATGACCAATTGTACTGCATTTAGCATCTGTCTTTGTTTTGATGACCAATGAGAATAAACAGTTAAAGATGGAATCAGGAAAAGCCTTAATAAATGGCTTCGAGGTCGAAATATCTCATCATTACAATATAAAAGAGTTACAGCAGCAATGGCTGCTTATACAGGAAGGTAAAAACCTGCCTTTTTTTCTCACCTGGTCATGGATTTCATGCTGGATTGAAACTTACAACCCTGAATTAATTACTGTTTCGGCTAAATATAATAGTAAAACAGTTGCTATTGGTCTTTTTACCTGTTCAGTTGATAATCGGCACGGTTTCATCAAGTCTCGTCAACTTCGACTTCATCAAATGGGGCATGCGCTGCTGGATCAAATATGGATGGAATATAACGATTTTATTAGCACTGATGAACACAAAGTTCAAGCTGTTAATGCTTGCCTTCAGGCCTTGCAATTGCACAATAATGAGTGGGATGAGATCGTCCTTTCAATGATGATAGACTCCAGAGCAAGAGATGTAAGGAAGCAAACAAATAACTCGTATATCATGAATGTAAGCCCGAGTTATGCAGTAAACATGAATCTCATAAAACAGGAAAACAAGGATTACCTTGCGATACTAAAACCAAATACTAGACACCAAATTCGTCGATCAATTCGGCTGTACCAACAATACCATGGTAAGATAAAATTTATATTTGCACAGGATGTCGAGCAGGCACTTAAATTATTTCATGAGGCTGGCAAGTATCATATTCTACGATGGGACGACAGTGGTTACAAAAATCAGAAATTTATTCAGTTCCATGAAAACCTGATTAAAAATACGTTTAACAAAAAAAATATGGCTTTTATGAAAGTTTCTGCTGGTGATAGCATGATTGCTGTTTTGTATTTTCATTTGGTTAATAAAAATGTTTTTTTCTATTTACAAGGCATTAATTATGAGACCGATAAGAAACTAAAGCCCGGGCTGGTTGCCCACTCCCTTGCAACCCAATATTTTCTTGAGCGGGGAATGAACAGCTACGAATACATGGGAGGCTATAGTCAATACAAGCGCCAACTCGCCTCGCCTCGCGAAGACCTGGTTTCTGTTTGCATACAAAAGCCTAAACTTGAGTTTTTGATCGAGAAGGCAGGTCAGAGAATAAAGCCCTTAGCTAAAAAATATAAACCATGGAAGAGTTAATTTACTAAGATGACAACAATTTCATTTTTAAATCGAAACTCGCTAATATTATTATTTATACCAATAATATTAGTACCCTTGTTATTACTAAATACCACATCGTCAATGGTAAGTGTGTGGATGGTTAACGAAACATTCACTCATGGTTTCCTCGTATTTCCTCTTACACTCTGGTTGATCTGGCAGAAAAAAAATCAACTATCACAATTAAAACCTGTTCCAGAACCACGATTGTTTGCACTATTAGTACTTTCACTATCAGGCTGGTTTGTCGGCTCAATGGTTGATGTTCAGGTGGTGCAACAATTTTTCATGATTTCAATTATTGTTGCCATAATTTGGCTGATTGTGGGACGGCAAATTTTATCATTGGTGATTTTTCCGCTCCTCTTTTTGTATTTTGCAGTACCTTTTGGTGAAGGGCTGATATCACCATTAATGGAATTTACTGCTGATGTGACGGTATATTTAATTCAACTGTCAGGGATACCTGTGTACCGTGAAGGATTGTTTTTTACCTTGCCTACTGGTTCCTGGTCCGTGGTAGAGGAATGCAGTGGCGTGAGATATTTGCTGGCCTCTTTCATGTTGGGTACGATCTATGCCTATATAAATTATTCATCTTTAAAAAAACGCCTGATTTTTATATTGCTGTCTTTAATCGTCCCCATCATTGGCAACGCTTTAAGAGCCTATGGCATTGTGATGATTGGGCATTTTAGTGATATGACATTGGCAGTAGGCGCAGACCATCTCTTGTATGGCTGGGTGTTTTTTGGTGTTATCATTTTTCTGCTTTTTTTCGCAGGTAGCTTTTGGCGGGATGACGAAGAAAGCTTTGCTATTGAAGCAAGCAAAGGCGACCATAACAAGCAGGGTGGCTACACTCGGCTCCCGATACTTTTCTTGACTATTTCATTTGTTTTTATAGCTGCTTTTTATTTTTATTCAAACCATCTTAATGAGAACAAGCAGAGTGAAATAAAGCCAATCTCTTTTACGCTACCTGATAATTTTTCTAATTGGCAGTTTGATGACAACAAGTTATTAGAATGGCAACCCATATTTTTCAATCCTGATGTAGAAATATCTCGTGGATATTTTTCTGGCAATGATTTTGTACAATTAAATATAGGGTTTTACCAGGTGCAAAGACAGGGTGCTGAAGCCATATCAACGATGAATAGAATCGCCAGCCCGTTAGGTGGCAAATGGAAAGAAGTTATCTCATCGAAAGTCCATAATAATAACCTACATGCCATAGAAACAATATTGTCCAGTGCTGACACCAGAATTTTGGTGTGGCACTGGTACAGAATCGGGCAATATGAAACAACAAGCCCTTATATTGCAAAAGCTATTGATGCATACAACCTGCTTATGCATGGAAGGATGGATGCATCAATGATTATCGTATCCACTCGTATAGGCAAGGATAAAGAGCCTGGCAGGCAGCGGATTATTAATTTCCTGGAGGCTGCATCGAGTGATGTTAATCGTCAACTGGAACGAGTTGCAAATAAATAATTTTCGGTTAACCTTTCGTAAACTTTACAATTTTTAGCAACTGACATGATAATACATAAATCAAAGTCGGCAATACCATTGCCGCTAGAACATCCTCCACAGCTTATTGTGGTGATTGATACTGAAGAAGAGTTTGACTGGAGCCAGCCGGTAGACCGAAATTCAACTTCTGTGACTGCAATACAGTATATTAATCGTGTGCAGGATATTTTTGATGAATACGGCATCACACCTTGTTATGTGATTGATTACCCCATAGCCTCTCAAAAACAAAGCTACATGCCTTTAGCCAGTATATTTCATGACAATCGTTGTGAGATTGGAGCCCATTTGCACCCATGGGTTACGCCGCCGGATAATGAAGAGCTATTACCTGAAAACACCTACCCGGGAAATCTGGAAAAAAAACTGGAGCATAATAAATTAAAAAACCTGACGGATACAATACGCCAGCACTTTGATTTTCAACCCACTATATATAAAGCCGGAAGATATGGCTTTGGACTTAATACCCAGGCAATTTTGACCGAATTGGGTTATCAAATAGACCTGTCTTTTTGTCCGCCAGTTAACCATGGTTCTGATGGTGGTCCCGATTACAGCCTGGCGCATGCCCAGCCTTTCTGGTTTGATGACAATAAAAACTTACTGGAAATACCGATAACCGGCTCATTCGTTGGACTAGCAGGCGGTGCTTCAAAATTTTTCTATGAGTTCGCCCAGGCAGGCAAAAAACTAAAAATGCCAGGGATTTTTTCCCGGCTGAATGTTGTCGACAGGTTAGTCCTTTCGCCTGAAGGGTTTAGCCCTGCAGAACATATTAAAATTACAAAATTCTTATACAACAAAGGCGTTCGAACATTTACCTGGAGCTTTCATAGTCCAGCAGTAATGCCGGGCGCAACCCCCTACGTTAATAATGAGCATGAATTAAAAAAATTTCTTGACTCATTTCGCCACTATTTTGATTTTTTCTTTAATAAAATGCATGGTGTTGCGACTACACCGACTAAGCTAAAAAACCAATTGGAGTCTATTTAAATGAAGATTTTAGGTATATCGCCCCTGGATAAGGATGCCACTGTTTCAATCGTAGAGGACGGTAAGATACTCTATGGTGCTGGAGAAGAGCGTTTTACCAGAATCAAGCAACAAGCTGGCTTTCCTTATCAGGCACTCGAAAATGCATTGGCATATACCAATACTTCAATCAGTGATATTGACCAGGTTGCCTATGCGTTTACTGACTGGCAGGATGAGAAAAAAATTATTGATAAAAATATTGCCGCTGAAAAGCAATTTATAACTAATTTTAAAGCCGACAATCTTGCCAAACTGATGTCACAGGCCAGGCAAAAAAAGCATGATTATAATGAAGCGATACACGGGCTGAAAAACCCTAATGAAAAAATGGAAAAAAGCATCCTTCATGATACCTATTACAGTTTAACTGGAACTAATTCTATTGCCTCACGAGCAGCAGCAAAACGTGGCTCAAAAAACTGGAAAAATCTGGCGGTTAAATCTCTACAACATTGGCAGGAAGAGCTGGAAAAGGGGCTGCGAGAAGTTGGTCTGAACGGCAAATTAAAGCGTATGGATCATCACATGACACATGCTGCCAACAGTTATATTGCCAGTGGTTATGAGCGCGCCCTGTGCATTACGCTGGATGGTTATGGGACTGGTCTGGCGGGTTCGGTCAGTGAAGCCTCAAACGGTAAAATTCGCCGCTTACACGGTATTAATTACCCAAATTCGCTAGGCACCATGTATGAGCATGTCACCTCCAGCCTAGGTTTTAAACCCAGTCGCCATGAAGGAAAAATTGTCGGTCTTGCTTCTTACGGAGATGCAAAAGTACTTAGTGATATTTTGTTAAGCCGGATAGATCAAAGTGATGGTGATTTCCGTATTTTTGGTGCTAATAATGTATTTCTGTCACGATACCTCGCTTCTCACTTCTCAAAAATAGATGTGGCGGCTGCTTACCAGCATGTTCTGGAAGTCGTCGCTAAAAAATACGTAGAATATTGGGTAAGTAAAACTGGGATAGACACGATAGTCCTATCGGGCGGTGTTACCGCAAATGTTAAGCTGAATCAACGCATCTTTGAAATTGATGCGGTTAAACACATTTTCATCTACCCGAACATGGGTGACGGCGGCTGCGGCAGCGGGGCAGCAATGTACCAGTCGTGGGGCGGAAAAATTCAAGAGTCAATCACTAATGCCTATTTTGGTCCTGATTATTCCGATAATGAAATTGAAAAAGAGCTTAAAGCAAATAGCCTTAACTTTAGCCAACCCGAAAACCTGGCAGAAGAAGTGGCAAAACTTATTTATAGCGGCTCAGTAGTCGCTCGTTTTGACGGTCGCATGGAATATGGCCCCAGAGCCTTGGGAAACCGTTCAATCATGTATCACGCCCAGGAGCCTGAAGTTAACCAGTGGCTTAATAAACGCTTAGGTCGAACAGAATTCATGCCCTTTGCACCGGTGACTCTTTATGAGGCAAGAGAAAAATATTACTACAATATCAAAGGCGCAGAACATGCCGCTGAATTTATGACTATAACGTTTGATTGTACCGATGAAATGAAAAAAGACTGCCCAGCTGCAGTACATATTGACGGCACTGCAAGACCGCAGCTTATTCGGCGTGAAGTCAACCCCGGTTACTATGATATCGTCAAAGAGTACGAAAAATTAAGTGGCATTTCGAGCTTGATTAACACCAGTTTCAACATGCATGAAGAGCCCATCGTTAATAGTCCGCACGATGCAATTCGTGCGTTTCTGGACGGTAATCTTGATGTGCTGGTTATAGGCTCATATCTGGTTATAAGCCCCGTTGCCAGGTAATAAATCATCTTCTAAGTATTTGCATTATTTGTTTTTTTAATATGCCATGAAAATATCTGGCATACCATCGTATTAACCCCGTAAGGCTGCTTTTTAATGTTCAAACCCATTCCCATAGTCATAAGCAACCATTATCCTTTTGCTATGGAAAATCGTCCATTCAGTATCGGCGTTCCCTGTCCTGAAGGAGCAATAATTAACCTGCAACATTTAAAGCTGAATGCCAAAGGACAGCAGCAGCAATGTTACATCACTCAGTTAGCGAACTGGGCAGATGGCAGTTCAAAATGGATTTTGCTGGGTTTTCAAACCAGTATAAAAGCCAAAGAGCAGGCGCATTTACAACTGGTTTGTGATAAAGAAACGGATAGTAGTGCCAGTCAGCAAACTAAATCCGTGCAAATCATGGCTAGCGATACCGATGACACGCATGTAGTAAATACAGGTACAACACAGTTTTTAATACCTAAGCACAGCTCTGATTTGTCTGGTTTAGAGTTATTCAATCAAGTCAATTATGACAATAATACATTGCTTTCAGACACGTCGGTCTGTATTCAACTCATTGATGATAATGGAAGCCCGGCATCAGCCAGGGTAAGCAATATTAGTTTTTCTAAAGCAGAAAACACATTACAAAAAAAAATAAGTATTAATGGTTTTTTTCAAAACAGTAGTGAGAAAAATCTTGTTGATTTTAATGTAAAAATGACGTTCGATGCTGGGCACTCGACGGTAAAATGTGAATTTACCCTGGCAAACCCTAAAGCGGCTGAACACCCTGGAGGGCTATGGGATCTGGGCGACAAAGGCAGTTTCTTTTTTAAAGAGCTCTCGGTAAAAATACAGCTAGCTAAAGCAGATGAGCCATTCAGATCATCGATTAAATTATCACCTGACGGCGACTGGCGATTGAATAAAAAAGAAAGTCTAAGGCTTGAGCAGGATTCCAGTGGCGGGGAAAACTGGCAGAGTAAAAACCATGTGAATTTCAAGGGTGAGATTCCCATGACTTATAAAGGGTTTCGATATTTTGAACAGAATGTTCAACAAACAAGTGGCGACAGAGCCACACCCGTTGTTCATTTAGCCTCAGAGAGAGGAGGTGTGACTGCCCATATTGTAGACTTTTGGCAAAACTTTCCTAAAGCCATGCAGTTTGACCAGTCAACATTGTCACTAAAGCTTTTTCCAGGAATGCTTTCAGACTGTTATGAACTACAGGGCGGAGAGAGAAAAAAACATACTTTCTATTTGGATTTCAGCAATAACAAAACCTCCCTGGATAGTTACATTAATGACATAAGACCCCAGATTCCACTTGATTATTACTTTAAAGCTAAGGTTATTCCATGGTTGCCCAATTCAAACGAAGGCTCAGTGATGCAAGGCCTGATTCATAGAGGTATTCAGGGCAAGAATAACTTTTTCGATAAACGAGAAACCATTGATGAATTTGGCTGGCGTAATTTTGGTGAAATATTTGCTGATCACGAAAGGCATGAATATAAAGGTGATAACGAATTAATCTCTCACTACAACAATCAATATGACCCGCTTTATGGTTTTATTAAGCAGTATCTAATTACCGGCGACAAGCGCTGGCATGAGTTATTATCCAGTCTTGCGCAGCACATCGTCGATATAGATATTTACCATACCGAAAACGACAGAGATGAATACAATGGCGCTCTATTCTGGCATACGCATCATTATTTAACAGCCTTTACCTGTACCCACCGAACCTTCTCCAAGCATCACGCGGCAGACTTTCTTTACGGAACAATTGGCGGTGGCCCGAGTTCTGAACATTGTTATACCACCGGCCTAAGTTATTATTATTTCATTAGCGGTGATGAAGTATATAAGGAAGCAGCACTGCAACTGGTGCATTGGATAAGTCGGGCTTTAGAAGGGTCTGGAGCAGTCATTGAACGGATATTCCAGTTTAAGAGCAAGGAACTCCCCATACTGAAACGGTTGATTTCCGGTGAGATTATCCAACGATACAGCTACCCATTTACCCGAGGTACCGGTAATTACATAAGCTCTCTGATTGATGCCTATAATTTAACTGGGCAACGCCATTATCTGCTGAGCATCGAAAGAGTTATTCATCAATCAATACACCCGCTGGACGACATCTCACTTAGAAATCTTGATGATATCGAATTAAGCTGGTCTTATTTGATCTATTTACAGGCTATTTGCAAATACCTTGATTTAAAAATAACACTCAAAGAAGTGGATGAAGCATGTCTTTATGCTAAAGATAGCCTGTTGCATTATGTCGACTGGATGGTAGAGAATGAATCGCCTTTTTTACAAAACCCAGATAGCCTTGAATACCCAAATCATACCTGGGCAGCACAGGATTTACGCAAGGCAAATCTCTTGTTTATCGCATCACTGTATTGTTCTGACAGAAAAACAAAATACCTTGAAACGGCGCATTTTTACCTGCACTCTGTTGAAGATGCTCTGAGTAATGAAGAAACACGATATTATTCAAGAATTCTGATACTATTGATGCAAAGCGATATTCAGGAATCGGCTCTTAATTATGATACTGCCAGTATATTAAGAGACTCGCCTCAATCAACACGCTACTCTCCAGCACCACTTTATAGCATTTCAGGACTTCTGTGGGGGGTATTTAGGGAGATTGGTCGCAGGCTTTTTAAGCTATCCTTAAAAAAAGAATGGCGTTGGTTAAGCTTTAGAGTAAAATGAAATATTACGGTCGTTAAGAGAAATGGGTTAACTGTTTCCTTATGGGCACCTCTATTAACTCCGTCCTTTGGTTCGTAACCAACACATCCATGCGTTACTTTACGTGAAGATGAATC
>CAZYCY010000011.1:0-15998 GCA_964646145.1 uncultured Thiotrichaceae bacterium | reverse complement strand
AACCAGTACTAGGATAGCTCCCGAAAAGCGGCATCATTCACCGCCTGTACTGGTTTTTTATTTTTGAGTGGTTACGTGGGAATGGATGTTATGGGTAGTGAAGGGTTTAGAATATCGAATCATGCGCCAGATGAGCTAAAGTTTTACTATGAAAACGAAGCAGTAAAAGCACCAGTGCTGGAAATAATAAAAAAACTGATAAGTAAAAAAAATGAACTTGAGATGAAAACAGTATGGGATAAATTGAAAAAGCCTGATACTGAATTTTTATATTCAAGGTTGGTTTTTGCGGTGCTTAAAGCATTAGATTGTCCAAAACCCGAAAAGATAACAAGCAAGCAAAAGCACAGGGACGTAATGAAAATAGCAAAAAAGGCGCGTGAGCTTGAACAATCAATCAGAGAGAGTTATTGGCTATCTGACTTACATACGAACAGCGGACTTTTAGAAGATTTAAAGGCTTTTGGGCTAGAGGATTCAGACTGGTACGCAGAGCTGAACGCAAGAAATATACCGGTGGCGGGTGTATTGCTTGATTTTGCCAATAGAGCAGAAGAGGTAGCAGAAGAGACTATCCCCATTGCTAGAGCCAAGTCCCCAAGCCCTGATGACGTTTACCTTGTACGAACGCTAACAAGATACATGCTCACCAATTACAACGAAAAAATGATAGAAGTTGTTGCAGACATTGCCGGTGTGATTACTGGCAGGGTTATAAGCACAGAATTTGTAAAAGATAACACCAGCAAGAGAGCAAACTTCATGTAATAAATAAAAAAGGGTACAAAACGATTTTTTTTCTCTGTTTGTACCCTCGCACCCTATCAGCATTATCCCTCATTATTGTCCACACTAATTCAACACTGGACAATAACATGACTAGAAAGCCAGCACAAAAAAACACCGATTTATCAAACCTTCCAGACGATGCACTTATACGCCTGCCAGATGTGTTGCGACTACACCCCGTAAGCAAAAGCAAATGGTGGGACGGGGTAGCGAAAAACGAATATCCAAAACCTATTCGCTTAGGAGAACGTGCGCGTGCATGGCGGTTGGGTGACATTCTTGAGCTAAACAACACCGCGCAAACAAAAACAAACGCACAATAAAAAAGCCACGACCCATGGAAGGGGAATGGCTCTTAATACTTGAATCTGCAAAACAAGTATAACACCCTCCCCGTTTTATGGTTCAGCTTTTTACTTCATTAGGTGAAAACATGACCGTATCAAAAAAACAAAACATCGTAACTATCCATAATGATGCACCAGTGGCAGGGACTTATTTAATTGCTCAAGGGTTCGACCGTAAGCATAAATATATTCTTGAATTAATAAATAAACATTTAAAATATTTTGAAAACTTCGGCGGTTTTAAACGGCAAAAGATTAAAACAAAAGGACGTGCCATTGAAGAGTATTTGCTCAATGAAGACCAGGTAATGTTTCTAGGTACTTTGCTTAGAAACTCTGAAACCGTCATTTTGTTTAAGCATAATCTGGTCAAAGAATTCTCGAAGATTCGCAGACAATTAAACGCCCTGCAAGCCCATCAATCAACCGACCAATATAAGATAACCAGAGACGCTGGCAAGTTAGTTAGACGCTGTGAGACAGACGTTATTCAGCAGTTCGTAACCTATGCGGAGAGTCAGGGTAGCAGACACGCTAAATACTACTATGCAAGCATAACTAGCATGGTTAACAGGTCTTTATTCACCACACAGGGCAAGTTTAAAAACCTACGTAATGCAATGACGGTTAAGCAGTTGATGACGGTGGCAACAGCAGAAGAGATAACTGAAAAAGCATTAATTAACGGCATGGCATTGAATAAGCCGTATCAGGAAATATATCGGGACGCTAAATCAAGTGTGAGTTTACTTGCTGGGCTTCACGGGCAAAGTGTGGTTATTGACGTACCGCTTTTGAGTAATGCCAGCGTAACTAACCGCTTGCAGGGGGCGTGATATGAACATCATGCGACAAACACTAGAACATGGCTACAGCGTGCCAGCGTATCAGACAGGGAGGCTGGTACGTTGTGGATAAAAGACAGCGAATCAAAGGTAGAAGCGGCAAGGGTTCATTTTTATTGTTGCCGCATGCACTACTGCTTTCTGATTCTTTTGCTTCTTTGTCAGGCAAGGCGGTCAAATGTTTAATTGATATTGCAACCCAATTTAAGGGAAAAAATAATGGTGATTTATCATGCACGTTAAAGCTAATGAAAAAGCATGGCTGGAACTCAAATTGCCAACTAATGAAAGCAAAAAATGAGCTAATGGAAAACGGTTTTATTGTGCTTACAAGGCAAGGAGGGAGAAACCATTGCAGTCTTTACGCTATCACCTGGCAGCCGATAGATGAATGCAGCGGCAAACTAGACAGACATGAAACTACAGCACCGCTGAATTATTGGAAGCAAGGTTTTAATCCTGAGTTGCAAACCGTTAGCAGTAAATTAAGAGTCATAAATTGCTGATGAAATTAATATCTGTGTACCGCATAGCGGACAACGCTATACCGTATAGCGGTACAGTCAGGTTTTTAGGTGTGATCCATTGAACCGTATAGCGGTACAGTCAGGCGGTTTTTAGGCACATGACTGTACCGCATAGCGGACACCTTTATATAAATATACCAATGGGTGTAGGTATTGCAGGGCTATTTAGGAATGATGAACCAAACATGACCACCACCAGAATATGGCAATGGAAATAATGCATGAATAAGCGATACATTGAAAACGGTTTTATTGTGCTTACAAGGCAAGGAGGGAGAAACCATTGCAGTCTTTACGCTATCACCTGGCAGCCGATAGATGAATGCAGCGGCAAACTAGACAGACATGAAACTACAGCACCGCTGAATTATTGGAAGCAAGGTTTTAATCCTGAGTTGCAAACCGTTAGCAGTAAATTAAGAGTCATAAATTGCTGATGAAATTAATATCTGTGTACCGCATAGCGGACAACGCTATACCGTATAGCGGTACAGTCAGGTTTTTAGGTGTGATCCATTGAACCGTATAGCGGTACAGTCAGGCGGTTTTTAGGCACATGACTGTACCGCATAGCGGACACCTTTATATAAATATACCAATGGGTGTAGGTATTGCAGGGCTATTTAGGAATGATGAACCAAACATGACCACCACCAGAATATGGCAATGGAAATAATGCATGAATAAGCGATACATTGAAAACGGTTTTTTCGTGCCAAATCAAAAAGGGGTTTTGAATGAAAAGTGCAAACCAGTTCCCACAATATGACCTTGAGAGTTTTTCAGAGCTTGGACAAACAGTGCATTAAAAAACTAAGCAACTTGCAAGGGGTGGATTTCGCCTTTAATGGCTTTCATGTTTTGCTGTGCCATTTTCAAATCATAGCTAGTTTGCAAGTTAAGCCAGAATTGTGCCGTGGTATTAAAATACCTTGCCAGTCTAAGTGCTGTATCAACACTGACAGCCCGCTTTTGTCTAACCACGTCATTTATTCTAGGGGCTGGCACACACAAAGCAGAAGCCAAAGCGTTAACGCTCATACCCAAAGGCTCAAGGTATTCATGCTTAATGATTTCACCGGGGTGAACAGGTCTCATATTATTCATTGTTTTACCCTCTTAATGGTAATCAATTATTTCTACATTAGTCGGCTCATTAGTCCATACAAAACACACGCGCCATTGTTTGTTAATCCTGATGCTGTGCTGACCCATTCGGTCACCGCTCAACTTTTCAAGCTGGTTGCCAGGCGGTGAGCGTAAATCAATTAATTCGACAGCACTATCAAGCATTTGCAGTTTACGCACAGCTTGAGCTTGAAAAGACCTGAATTGCTTAGGTTTACCGCCTTCATAAAGGGCTTTTGTATGTTTGCATTTAAAGTCCTTTATCATGTGCTTTATTGTATAACACGGTGCGTTAAACGTAAAGCGTTAAACAGTTCGCACTAGAGGTAAAAAAATGTACACCATAGCAAGAATGAGACTGGCAAACGACACCAGAGCAATACAAACAAAAAGCGGTACACGTATGCAAACCGCTTTCGGCTTTATTGATATTGATAGTGAGAACGGGCTACCGTGTGGCGTGGTTGCTTTCGGTACACTAGCAGACGTACTGGCAAAGTATGGCAAGAGTGACACCATACGCATATCAGGCACGTTTAAAGCTAACGACTACACTAACAAAGAGGGAGAGCAAGTTAATGGCTACCAGATAGTAGCTGAGGGCATAGCTGGCGTTAAATCAGCTACTATGAAACACCAGAAAGCCGATACAGGGCATAAAGCTAAAGCAGGTAAGCAAAGCTATAGCGCACAAAACAGCTTTTATGACGACGATTTAAGCGTGCTGGACAACCGATAAGCCATGCTATTGATTCGCTGTATAATGACAGGGGGTAGGCTTTAATCATGGCAAAACTAACACACAATCAATGGCAGCAAGTACAAGCTGATTATGAGGTGCGCGGGTTATCCTATAATGAGCTGGCAATCAAGCACACCACAGCGAAATCAACTATCCGCGACTACATAAAAAAGCATGACTGGGTAAAAAATAAAGCCGCACCCCTGGTTGAGCAGAAAGCCAGTGCTATCAATGCGCTAGAAGCCATAAACCGCACCACCGCACACATGAATCCGCACTGCATTGAAGCCATGGCAGAGCAGGTTAATCACCTGGTGGAATTTCAAAATGCCGCGCTAGATAACCAGCAAAAAGCAAACGCTATGCTTAGTGAATCAGACTTGAGCATGGCAGAATTAAATACTCACAGCCAGATCACCGCCCGTAATAAAGAAACCGTACTGGGTAAGTCACCTGATACCATGATTGATATAAATAACAATAGTGGATTGTCAACAACACAGCAAGAGCAGCTAAAAATAATAAACGATAGAGCAGACGCAGGGCTGGGGTAAGCTTTCGGCAACACAACAATAGAAACGGGTGAGTAATGATAGGCAAGAAAACAGGTGGACGCAAAGCGGGTACACCGAATAAACTAACGCACGAATACAGGCAGTCACTGGCTTTAGCTTTGCAGGGCGAGATTGAGGCATTGCCTGAAACGCTGGCAAGCATTGAGCCATATCAGCGAGTTGTTATCATGGCGAAGTTACTGGCTTACATTATGCCGCCTGTAACAGCCGTGAGCATTGACGATATAGACAAAGCAACACTAAACCCACAAAGCCGTGAAAAAACCCTGCAAGACGAAATAGAAAAAGACGCTTATTTCAACATGTAGCGGCTTGCTAAAAGTCTAAAATAGGCAAAAGTAGAGCAACTGCCAGCGCAAAGCATGGCTAAAGCAACTTGTCATAAGCCGCTAACAATTCACCACCGCAAATATCTGATATTATAATATCCGTTATCCAGCCACTTATACCGATATTCACACTGCTACGCTTGCCATAATGACAGCCATGCTTATCTTGCAGACGTTTTGACAAGTACCGTGATACCTCACTACGCTGGTTTAACTCACCCGTTAGCTTGACGGACATTAGCTGATACAGTGTTTCATTCAAGCTAACCGTGGTAATTCTTGTACCCGTGTTTATGTGTAGTCGTATCATTGTACCCACCTCCTGATATTATAATATCCGATATAGTACAAAACAGCACACACAAAAGCCAGCCATGCAGACAATACAAAACGTGTCCCATGGGGCACAAAACGAATTACCGCCACCAGAAAAAACTAGGTTCTTTCTAGCGTTCTAACTATCCACGGGATCATAGCACCGTGGTTTCTGCGTGTTTTTAAGTTATCTATAGGCGCGGTTACGAGCGCATAAATTTTACTTATGGCTAACTGGGCGGCTGAAATATGGATTCGCGCTGAACGCAAAATGGGCGGGATGTTGACTGCTCAGAGGGTTGCTGGGGAGATGAATGTTGGCGCAAAGGGCAATGACAGCAATCAATATCAAAAAGAGGTGCGCTCGCACGATGTTAGCGCACCAAAACTCTCAGAAATGGGCATAACCCATTCAGCATCCAGCCGCGCACAGAAAATGGCAGAAATACCGGATGATGAATTTGAATCGGTCATTGCTGAATACAAGCAAGCTATTGCTGATGCGGTTGAGATGCCACAACCATCGGTAAATGCCGTTATTGCCGATTTTATCGAAAATGACGCAAACGTTGATCGTGATATTTTCGGCAATTTTGACCACCGCCAGCTTTACACCATTGAGATGTCGCAACAATTCGTAACTGACGTTATTGCCGATTTTGCCGAAAATGACGCGAATGCTGATCTCGGCATTTTCGGCAATTTTGACACCCGCCAGCTTTATACCATCTGGAACTTTGCTAAAGCTACAAATAGCTTAAAAAACTTTATCTAGTCCCGCTTGTTTAAGAATTGCATTGGCGGTGTGGCGTGATTTAATTGTGGTGGGTACGGTAAAATTAATATTAACCAAAGGACTACCCCATATATCATGGTCTCCTTTTCCGTGTCTTACGAAGTAGCACTTATTATCTTTCAGGATTCTTCTTACATCCTTTGCAAAGCCCGCCAATTAACATCCTTGCGCGATTAGTTCGCGTTCTTGTAGTAAGTGGAAAGGCACACCCTCTTTGCAGTTGCCCGCTTTCAGAATACCGTTTTCAATAAGAAGTTCAGGAATCATAACAATAAGTTTTTTTTCAAGTTCTTCCGCTGTACTCGCTTCCGTAACCAGTCCAGGAACTTGCTCACTGGTAGCCACCCACACCAATGCTTCATCATCCCATAACGCATTTACTAGAATATTAACTTTTTTCATAAACCGCCCCTTCATAATTCAAATACTACACCTAAAAGATAGACCATTTAAACACCTATAATGAACAAAGAAACGAGTTTTTTATTTCAAGGCGTATATAGAAACGTATATAGAATTCAGGTGCATAATAATATAACAAGCATAATCAATTAGTTATCATAACTACTCGGCAGTCTCTTTCTCCGCCATTTTGCATTGACTAAACCACGATAAACCTAGATAATCACGCCCCTTACAGAATATGCGCCTGTAGCTCAGCTGGATAGAGTACTCGGCTACGAACCGAGCGGTCGGAGGTTCGAATCCTTCCAGGCGCGCCAAATATCAAAGCCCCTTTTCAGGGGTTTTTTTCTTGCCCAGCGAAGCAGGCAAACTCGTCCACTAAACGCCTGTATTACCCATACTTAACTGAATGCCGTATGCCTTCAGCAACTTACGGTATCGCTTACTGCTGTATTGAGAGATGGTATCTAATCATCTGGTTGCGCGAATATGTACTTGAGTGGCTCAAGATGAAGGCGATGATTGCAGCACACCTGGGCTATTTACAAGCCAGGTTATTTACAAAATCGGCAACGAAGTTATTGAGTCGCTCAAGTCCCCTTGGTGTCCTGATAATATAGCAGCTAACTAAATTACCATATTTGAGAGATACAAGAGATGCCTTATAATTTATACCAGCTTTTAAAAGGCGAATGGTTTATCAGCATGAATTCTGATTATATCAACAAAATCCTGTCTATCAATAACTTCTGCACCCAGTGTTTCCAAATGTTTGGAGTGTACTTGCACATCAATCAGAAAGGGTTTTGTTGTGCTGCATAGATGAAACAGTGCAACTTTTGATGCGTCATTCATTTTGCTGAACATGGATTCACCAAAAAAAATATCGCCCAGCAATAGTCCGTACATGCCACCAACAAGTTTATTGTTAAACCAGCATTCGATTGAATGTGCCACGCCTTTTTCATGCAATTGACAGTAGACATCCAGCATTGTTTGCGTGATCCAGGTGCCGTGTTCTTCATCTTTTTCGACATTGCTTCTTGGTGCTGCACATGCCAGCATGACTTGTTTGAATGCTGTGTTGCTTCTGATTTCAAACGGGTTGTTGTTAAGTGTGCGTTTAAAGCGTCGGGAAACATGAAGTTTTTCTGGATATAGCACGCAGCGCGGGTTGGGCGACCACCATAAAACAGGTTGACCTGTTGAATACCAGGGAAATATTCCTTTTTTATAAGCTTCGATAACCAGTTCCGGTGATAAACGCTGACTGGCTGCGAGCAAGCCGTCGGGTTCTTCAAGAGCAGTGCCGACATTCGGGAATTGAAAGTTGGTATCTTCTAACCAGAGGATTGCTGACATCGACTTTTAACCTGGCTGTTCAGATCTGGTGTTTTTTTTAAAGGGTGAAGATTCGAGTAATAATTTACCACGTTGCTCCAAAGCAGCCGATTCCTGCTGTAGAAAATTATTGATCGCCGTTTTAAATTCAGTGTGGGCTATCCAGTGCGCAGAGTGGGTTTTTGTTGGTAGAAATCCACGCCATATTTTATGTTCACCCTGTGCGCCGGGTTCAAATACCTGTAATCGTTGGTTTATGCAATAGTCTATACCGGTGTAATAACACACTTCAAAATGCAAATTGTTGTAATGTTCACTGCAACCCCAATGCCTGCCATAAAGTTTGTCTTTACCTTCAAAGAAAATGGCGGCTGCAACGACTTTATTCTGGTGACTTGCAAACACTGCCAGGAGTTTATCTGCAACAGCTTTGAAAAAATCCAGTGTTAATGTTGCGGTGCCGGATTTTCTTATAAAGGTAACGCGATAGTAAGCATATAGCAGATCCCACTGTTCATCATTTAATGCACTGCCTTTAATTATCTGTATTTTGATGTTTTCTTCAGCAACTTTTCTACGTTCACGATTGATGTTTTTACGTCGTTTTGAATTGAGTTGCGAGAGAAAGTCATTAAAGGTTTTATAGTTATTGTTTTGCCAGTGAAACTGATAATCAAAACGTAACATTAAGCCTCTTTCTGTCAGAATATTAATGTCATTTTTTTCACAGAATAAAAAATGTGAAGAGGATAAGTTGTTTTTTTCGGCGTAGGCGATTAAAGCGTCAATCAAACCTTTTTTAATTGCCTCACTATCAACACTGGTGCCGTTAGTGTCTTTGTGGTTTTGTTTTGCCAGTAAACGAGGTCCTTGTGCGGGTGTAAAGGGAATGGAAGTGACCAATTTTGGGTAGTAGTCAAGTCCATGTCTTTGGTAGGCGTCGGTCCATGCCCAGTCGAAAACAAATTCTCCATAAGAATTATTTTTTAGATAAGCGGGGCAGGCGCCGATCAGTGTTTCGCCGTCATACAGCAAGCAGTGTTGCGGTTGCCAGCCCCACTGCTCCAGACAACCATGTTGCTCTAAAGCATTAAGAAAATCGTGCTGAATAAAGGGGTTTGATTCGCCGCAAAGCCGGTTCCAGTGTTCGGCTGGCACACTGGCAATTTTGTCGGCGAAAACAATTTTCATCGAGAGAAGCAGCGTAATTGCTTCGTTTCTTGCAATGTTTGATAAATTTACATGCCTCTGCATGTAAATTAAAGGTTGCCTAAATCTTTGCAGACGATGTCATCCAGATAACGCTCTGCATCTAATGCTGCCATGCAACCGGTTCCGGCTGAGGTGACGGCCTGGCGATAAACATGATCCATTACATCACCTGCGGCAAATACGCCTTCAATACTGCATGCCGTGGCGTTACCTGATGCGCCACCTTGAACGACCAGATAACCATTATGAATATCAAGTTGTTCGGCAAAGATAGTGGCATTGGGCTTGTGACCGATAGCAATGAAAACACCCTGTAAGTCAATGTCTTTTGTGCTGTTATCTTTTACATTTTTTATACGCATGCCGGTGACACCGCTATCATCGCCCAATACTTCATCGAGAACGCTATCTAATTCAAGGGTAATGTTACCGTTCTTTGCTTTTTCAAATAATTTGTCGGACAGAATTTTTTCTGAACGAAAGGCGTTACGGCGATGAACGACAACGACTTCGGCGGCGATGTTCGATAGATATAAGGCTTCTTCTACAGCAGTATTACCACCGCCAATGACAGCAACTTTCTGGTTTTTATAAAAGAAACCATCACAGGTTGCACAGGCAGAAACCCCTTTACCTTTGAAGGCTTCTTCGGATTCCAGCCCTAGATACATGGCACTGGCACCGGTTGCAATAATCAGAGCGTCACAGGTATAGGAATGAGAGTCACCATAAAGCGTAAACGGACGCTCATGCAAATTCACTTCATTGATGTGGTCGAAAATAATCTCGGTGCCGAAGCGTGTCGCATGTGCCTCCATGCGCTGCATTAATTCGGGTCCCTGTACTCCCTCGTTATCTCCCGGCCAGTTATCAACATCAGTGGTTGTGGTTAGCTGACCACCCATTTCCATACCGGTAACGAGAACTGGATTAAGGTTGGCGCGTGCAGCGTAAACCGCAGCAGTGTAACCAGCAGGGCCAGAACCCAATATTAATAGACGTGCGTGGCGCGATTCGCTCATGTTATTCTCCAGCTGTAGTTTTATTAACGAAACGGATGAAAAGGGTACTGATTATTCAAGATACGCTACAAATATGTCCGTGTAAGCGTAACGAGAGTATCCTTGCTGTAGGCAGTATTGAATAAACAGTACCCTTTTCATCCGTTTCAGTGGTATGTATTGTAATGGTTATATCATTATGATGGCATATAATCGCACCGCCATTATGGCTTCTTGCGAAATACCGACCATCTGTGGACATATTAGCAAATCTTGATGATCGTGTTTTGACTAATAAGTTTTGGCAATTAGTGCAATCTATTCAATACACTACACTAGCTCGATTGGTATGCAGTTGGGTCTATTTTGAAGCGAATTTCGCTATCACTTATAACCGAGAAGATGAATAACAATGAACATAGGCATCCCAAAAGAAGTAATGACGGGCGAAGGGCGTATAGCATTAATACCTGAATCGTGTAAGTTATTAATTAATTCTGGGCATACGATTTTTGCTGAAAGCAGGGCGGGCTTAAACAGTGGCTATACTGATCTGGATTACCGGAATTGTGGTGTTGAGCTTGTTGAAACTGCGCAACAGTTATATCACAGTGCGCAACTTATTATTAAAGTAAAACAACCGTTAGAGCAGGATATTCATTATTTACGAGATGACCACATTTTATTTTGCTATTTACACCTGGCGGCTGATTTGCATCTGGTTGATGCTTTATGTCATATCGGCCTTAGTGCGATTCCTTTTGAATCAATAAGCGATAGTCACGGAAATTTACCCTTGCTGGCACCAATGAGTCAGGTGGCAGGTCGCATTGCTGTGTTACGAGGAGCCAGTTTATTATTCAGAAATCGTGGTGGCAGAGGCGTATTGCTTGGCGGTGTCGATGGTGCGGATGTTGGTCGAGTCGTCGTTTTAGGCGCGGGTGTTGCCGGTACTCAGGCAGTTGCTGTTGCCGTGGCACTGGGCGCAAAAGTTGATGTGCTGGATCTTGATGAAAACAAACTTCTTTTATTGAAACAGCAGTACCCATCAATTGAATTGCATTTGTCTACAGCAAAGACGGTTGAAGATTTATGTATCCAGGCAGATCTGGTTATCGGCGCGGTATTGCTTGCGGGCAGACGTGCACCAGTGGTACTGCAACAATCTGTGGTAAAGCAGATGTACGAAGGTAGTGTGATTGTTGATATTGCTATTGATCAGGGTGGCTGCGTTGAGGGCATTCGAGCCACCAGCAGTGAAGAAGTTTGTTACTTTGAGAACGGAGTGATTCATACTGCTGTTCCCAATATGCCGGCAACGGTGGCGCGCACGGCATCACAATCACTATCATCGGCAATTTTTCCTTATGTTGAGGCATTAGTCAGTTCAGATTTGAGTGCGATGGCTAAATCGATTGATGCAGTATTACAGGCGCTGCATCGAGGGTTGGCCGTTTATCAAGGTAAGGTGGTTGATACGGTGTTGCAAGATGAGATGAAAACTCGAATGAAGGTGAAGTTACAAGCTGAGTAGCTAAATCCCTGATATTTTGTCATATGCGGGTTATAATCTGCCAACACATTCGTCCAAATCTGTAGCACTTACGCAAACAGGTTTGTGTGACAAGTTAGCATAGTAAGTTAGCATAGAAATAGATAACAGCAGTGGGTATCAAGATTGGCTCAAGCACGCCGTAGAAAAAAAACTAAATCAAAAACAAGTACTGTAATCACAACACAATTACAACGCGGCCTACGTGAAGGTGCCATGTTGGTGTTGCTGGCACTGGCTTTATTCCTGTTTACTGCATTAGTTACTTATCATGCTGCTGATCCTGGCTGGTCCTATACTGGTTCAAGAGAAGCAGTCCACAATGCAGCAGGTGTTGTCGGTGCATGGTTTGCCGATGTTCTCTATAATTTGTTCGGTTATTTAGCTTATCTGTTCCCGGTTATTATTGCTTATAGTGGCTGGTTAGTGCTGCGAAGTAATCATATTGAAGTCGGTAAAGGCATCGACTATCACGAAATGGGCATCCGCTGGCTAGGCTTCTTTTTTACTGTGGCAACGGGTTGCGCCTTGACCAGCATACATTTTTCGATCACTGAAGGGCGCTTGCCGATAGATGGTGGTGGCATCCTCGGTTTGTGGTTAAGTGATGTTCTGGCAGGTTCATTGGGATTGCTGGGTTCCACCTTGATATTGCTGGCTATTTTTCTCGCTGGTATCACCTTGTTCAGTGGTCTTTCCTGGTTTCGATTTATTGATGGCATCGGTCAGGCAACATTATTTGTTTACAGCTCGATTAAAGACAGTGTGCTGGCTTTAATCGAATACATACAGGAGAAAAAAGCAGGTGAACAGGCAAAACTGCAACGCCAGGAAATGATTGCAGCCAGCAAGATAAAGCATGAGGAACGCATAGCAAAAGGCAATGCAGTGGTGCGTATTGAACCGGTAATGAAAAAAGTTGAAATCTCCGAGCGTATGGATAGGGAAAAGCAAATTCAATTATTTGATGTACCTGGTGACTCTGAACTACCTGCTTTGCGTTTACTGGATCCACCGAAACCGCATGAAAAAGGTTATTCCAACGAAGCGCTAGAAGCCTTATCCAGACTGCTCGAAATCAAACTGGCTGACTTTGGTATTGCAGTTGAGGTGGTTGCAGTCCACCCCGGACCAGTGATTACCCGTTTTGAGATGGAGCCGGCACCTGGCGTTAAAGCCAGCAAAATCACCGCCTTATCAAAAGATCTGGCGCGTTCATTGTCAGTGCCCAGCATTTTAGTAGTAGAAGTCATACCCGGTAAAACCTGTGTTGGTCTGGAAATTCCTAATGAACATCGTGAGATTGTCTCGTTAAGTGAAATCCTCATGTCCAAACAATATGACAATTCTTCCTCACCGCTTACCTTAGGTCTGGGAAAAGACATTGCCGGCCATCCGGTGGTTGCAGATTTAGGAAAGATGCCGCATTTACTGGTTGCTGGCACCACCGGTTCGGGTAAGTCAGTGTGTGTCAATGCACTGTTGATTAGCCTGTTATTTAAGAGCAAACCCGATGAAGTCCGGCTGATTTTAATTGACCCGAAAATGCTGGAACTCAATGTTTATGAAGGCATCGCGCACCTGTTGACGCCTGTGGTCACGGACATGAAAGAAGCTGCAAATGCCTTGCGCTGGTGTGTTGGCGAGATGGAGTCACGTTACGAGCTTATGTCGGGTCTGGGGGTGCGAAACATTGCTGGTTATAATCGAAAGGTTAAAGAAGCTATCAAAGCGGGGTCGCCGATTGAAGACCCGACTTTTAATCCTGATCATCATGCACCGGGCACACAACCACAAAAATTAAAACCATTGCCCTATATTGTTGTCGTAGTAGACGAGTTTGCTGACCTGTTTATGGTTGTCGGTAAAAAAATTGAAGAACTGATTGCGCGTATTACCCAAAAAGCACGGGCAGCCGGCATTCATTTAATTCTTGCAACGCAGCGCCCCTCGGTTGATGTGGTAACGGGATTAATTAAGTCGAATATCCCGACACGAATCGCGTTTCAGGTGTCCTCCAGGGTGGACTCGCGCACCATTCTTGACCAGATGGGCGCTGAGAACCTGTTGGGACATGGTGATATGTTATATATGGAAGCAGGCACCAGTATGCCAACACGAATACATGGCGCTTTTGTCGATGACCACGAAGTTCACCAGGTGGTTGCCTTCCTTAAACAGCAGCACGAACCGGATTATATTGAAGAAATCCTGCAGGAAAATACCACCGCATTACCGGGAGAAAAGCCAACAGGAAGCGATGGTAACGATGTTGATGCATTATATGATGAAGCCGTTGCCATCGTTACCCAGACCCGAAAGGCTTCCATTTCTTATGTGCAACGCCGCTTGAGAATTGGTTATAATCGCGCCGCTGGAATCATTGAAGAAATGGAATCGGCTGGGGTGGTCACAGCGATGCAGTCAAATGGCACACGTGAGGTGCTGGCACCGCCACCGCCGGAATAAATAGAGATTCCCCTTAGGACTCAGGATCAAATAACTTACGAAACTTAACTTGCCTTTTTGCTCCAGCTTGAATGATCTCAAATCGTTGCGTAGCGCAACTATGCGCCTTTTGAGATCATCCAATCTGAAACAAACTACGGCGTTAAGTTCCGCATCTTATTTAATCCTGAGTCCTTAGTAGGTAGCATAAAAATATAATGATGAAAATATTAATTACAATTATAGCAACGGTTTTATTTTTTCAAACAGCAGTTGCTGAGGCAAATAAAACAGTTGGCGAAATCTATCTGGAAAACTTTTTAGAAAAAACACAGACACTGCAAGCAAACTTCGAGCAAACCTTGCGCACCCATGAAGGTGAGATTTTGCAACAGACAGAAGGCAGATTTTATCTTAATCGACCGAACAGGTTTCGCTGGCATTATAGAATGCCGTATGAACAAATTATTGTTGCAGATGGTGAACGGATATGGATATACGATGTTGAGCTTGCGCAGGTAACTGTGCAAAAACACTCTACGCAACAAACGACTGGTTTGTCATCATCGCCCATGGCATTATTGCAGGATAGTGCAACGTTTTATCAAAGCTTTACTGTTACCCCACTGGATGAACATAAAAGTGTGTATCGTTTAAAACTGGAAAGCAAAACTGGCGAATCCGATTTCACTAAAATTGTTGTTGGCGTTGATGCCAAAGGTCTGCGTTTTATGCAGTTACATGATCAGTTTGAGCAGGTAACAGATATAGTGTTTTCCGAAATAATAATCAATACCAAACTGCCTAAAGAATTGTTTGAATTTCATCCGCCCCAAGGGGTTGATGTTTTTGGTGGCTAACTTTGACCACTGAGATTTTTTCAGACGATAAAGCTCAAGTCTATCGACCTCTTGCCGATAGAATGCGACCGCAAACGCTGCATGATTACATCGGACAAAATCATATAATCGGTGATGGCAAAACCCTAAGCCAGGCAATACAAAATCAAAACCTGCATTCAATGGTGTTCTGGGGTCCTCCGGGTACAGGTAAAACGACCCTGGCAAGAATCATTGCAAATTCTGTACAAGCACATTTTATTAATTTGTCAGCTGTCCTTTCCGGTGTTAAAGATATACGCGAAGCTATCGCACAGGCAAAACATTGGCAAGGGCAGGGTGAACAAACCATTTTATTTGTCGATGAAGTGCATCGTTTTAATAAATCACAGCAGGATGCTTTTTTACCTTATGTCGAAGATGGCACTGTTTATTTTATTGGCGCAACCACCGAGAACCCCTCGTTCGAATTGAACAATGCACTATTGTCACGTGTTAAAACTTACATTTTAAAATCGCTCACCGTTAATGATTTAAAAACAGTTATTAAAGCAGCCTTAAACAATGATGCACAATTAAAAAAACAGAATGTAAAAATTGATGAAACATCATTAGAATTACTGTCTCAGGTTGCTGACGGTGATGCTCGTCGGGCATTAAATTTTCTTGAGATTGCCAGTGATTTAGCAGAACCTGAGTCGGCTTCTGAATCTTCAGCAATATCAAATAATTCCGCCTCATGCTTTATCAATAAAAAAATAATCGAGGACGTTACTTCACAAAGTCTGCGTCGTTTTGATAAAGGCG
>CAZYCY010000010.1:0-16117 GCA_964646145.1 uncultured Thiotrichaceae bacterium | reverse complement strand
AAATATTGTAAAAACGGTTGTAACTACTCAGCGTATTATCCAGGTAAGGATGTAGATTATTGATTTTTCAGGCATCTGCAACATGGATGTTGCAGTAGAGCGCCAAGTAAGCAAACATGGGGACGTATTTACAGCGTCCTTAAAAATCAATAACCTGCGTCCTTTTCCAAAATTACGCTGAGTAGTTACAAACGGTTTTCACTATCACACAAAAAGAAACAAAGAGGTAAACTTGGCTTCGTATTACGTTTCGATTTAAGAGAATCAAGTGAAAGAACCATTACGTCAACAACTCGAATTAGGTCTCAAACAAATGGGTTTGTTTTATTCTGTAGCAATGCAGCAGAAGTTGGTGCATTACATTCAGTTGATCGCACGTTGGAACAAAGCGTTTAATCTAACCGCAATACGAAATGTTGAGGAAATGGTAAGTAAGCATCTGCTGGATAGCTTGGCGGTGCAGCCGTATCTTGAAGGTTCAGTAATATTGGACGTGGGAAGCGGAGCGGGTCTGCCGGGCATTCCCTTTGCCATCACCTCACCGGACAAACAGTTTGCATTAATTGATAGCAACGGAAAAAAAACCCGATTTCTAACCCAGGCTAAAATTGATTTAAAACTGGAAAATATTGAAGTTATCCACCAGCGCGTAGAAAATTATCAACCAATAGTAGACGGACATAGGATATACTTCGATGTCATTACCGCACGAGCCTATGCAACAACTGGTGCTATTTTAAGCAGTACAGCGCATTTGCAAAATGAAAACAGCTGTATTCTGGTGATGCAGGGTAAGCTGAATGAACGGATTGATAGTGACCAGCATGCCCTCAAAGAGTCTCATGCGCTGGATATTTATGGTCTGGATGCCGAGCGGCATTTGCTAGAAATAAATCGGCTGGAGATAAAGCAGAAATAACTCAAGAAGTGACTTTAATAGAATCATGTCAAAAATACTCGCATTAGCAAATCAAAAAGGTGGTGTTGGCAAAACCACCACCAGCGTAAACCTTGCAGCATCATTAGCAGCGACCAAACGTAAAGTGCTGCTGATTGATCTCGACCCGCAGGGTAATGCCACCATGGGTGTGGGTGTTGATAAACGTTCGCTTGAAAAAACCTTTTGTGATTGCCTGTTAGATAACGTGGACGTTCATGAAGTTGTGCATCACATTGAAAAGGTTGGTATTGATTTGTTGCCTGCCAATGCGGATATGACGGCGGCGGAAGTTAATTTAATGCGTGCTGATAATGCCGAGCAGCGTCTTAAAACCAGTATTGCGCCCATTGTTGATGAGTATGATTATGTGTTAATTGACTGTCCACCAGCGCTAAATATGCTCACCTTAAATGCGCTGGTCGCGGCTGATGGGGTAATTATTCCCATGCAGTGTGAATATTATGCATTGGAAGGCCTGACCGCACTAATGGAGACGATTGAGCAAGTGCGTTCAAGCGTTAATCCTGAGTTGAAAATTGAAGGTTTACTGCGTACCATGTTTGACACACGAAATACTCTGGCAAATGATGTTTCTGCGCAATTAATCGAACATTTTGGCGACCGTGTATATCGTACCATTGTGCCGCGTAACGTACGTCTGGCCGAGGCGCCAAGCTATGGCTTGCCAGCCTTGTTGTATGAGAAAACATCTCGTGGAGCACTGGCCTATTTGTCGCTGGCAGGTGAAATGTTGCGACGTGAAAGTCGTGCTAAGGCAGCAGCATCACTGGTATAAATTTAGGCGGGCGTGATCAAGCCAATTACTTCAGGCTTGTTAAAGTTAACAATATCTTCCCCGAAGTTTGCTGCAATAGAATAATTATTGCACCTTGCCTCATGAATGACACGAGCAATTTTTCCTACGGAGCATCCTTAGGACTC
Organism: uncultured Thiotrichaceae bacterium; assembly: GCA_964646145.1. Lineage (GTDB taxonomy): Bacteria > Pseudomonadota > Gammaproteobacteria > SZUA-229 > SZUA-229. The sequence goes on along the minus strand of CAZYCY010000010.1, from coordinate 14,235 downwards.
AGGATCAAATAACTTACGAAACTTAACTTGCCTTTTTGCTCCAGCTTGAATGATCTCAAATCGTTGCGTAGCGCAACTATGCGCCTTTTGAGATCATCCAATCTGAAACAAAAATTCGGCGTTAAGTTCCGCATCTTATTTAATCCTGAGTCCTTAGCCATAAATTCGGCATTAGAAGACAGGTTTAAAATATGGTTGTAAAGAAAAAAGGTTTGGGTCGTGGTTTAACCGCGCTATTGGGTAACAGTGATATTGAATCCATGATGCAGGCTAAGGCTGAAAATGAGTTACGCAATATTGATATTGATCTAATCGAACGAGGTCCGTGGCAGCCACGCGAGCATTTTGATGAAGATAGCCTGCAAGAGCTGGCCAATTCAATTTCCACCCAAGGTGTGGTTCAACCCATTGTGATTCGAGAGAAAACCGGCGTCAATGGTAAAGGGCGTTTTGAGATTGTTGCCGGCGAGCGGCGCTGGCGAGCAACGCAAAAAGCCGGTTTATCAAAAATCCCTGCCATTATAAAAACATTTGACGACCAGACTGCCGCTGCGGTTTCACTGATCGAAAACATTCAACGTGAAAATTTAAACCCGCTGGAAGAATCCAGCGCATTAAAACGTTTGATCGACGAATTTGGCATGACCCATCAACAGGTTGCTGAGACCGTTGCCCGCTCTCGTGCCACAGTGAGTAACCTGTTACGACTGCAGGACTTAAACCCGGACGTAAAGACTTTATTGACGATGCGTGACATAGAAATGGGTCATGCGCGTGCTTTACTGGCAATTGACGGGATGGAGCAAAGCCATATAGCGAAAGATGTAGCGAAAAAAGGTTTATCAGTACGGGAAACCGAAGCTTTGATCCGAAAAATATCCGCGCCAGCAAAAAAAGTTAAAGCCACGCAAAAAGATCCGGATATTGTCAAGTTAGAAGAACGACTAACAGAGTACCTGGGTGCGCAGGTTCAGATAAAACAAAAAGGCAAGGGCAAAGGCGCTGTGGAAATTGCCTACAGCAGTCTGGATGTACTTGAGGGCATTTTAAGTAAAATTGAATCGTAGTTTCACCTAAAAATAGAGATGCCCTTTAATCTCTATTCTTGGGTTTCAGGTTAAGGCTACATGTAATAGGGCATCAGGATGATTTGGGTCAAAAGCCGTTAATGAGCTACCCCGCCGCAAGCGGCAAGGAATAAAACCCCAAAGGATTTAAGGTTTGTTAAAATACTGCCGATTTAGCTCAGGGAGCCTTATGGCTGCATTAAGAATTCAGGAGGAGTAAAAATGCCGCAATTCTCGAAAATTAATTTTTCCAGCCTTAATTTAGAACTGGAACACGATAATTTCATGCAAGAGTTATTACACCATCTTACCGGTGTCCTGCAGGACGTAGTGGGCGAAGCAGAAGCTGCTGGCTTTATCTCTATAGTTGGTCAGAAAATGGGCGATGATATCAATAAAAACTATCGTCAGGCACTGATGGTATCCAACTTGAACCGGGAGCAGGTTACCGCTGCCATGGTTGATCTCAAACGGCGCATCAAGGGTAATTTTAGTCTGGTGTCGGAAGATGCCGAAAAAATAGTGCTGCAGACCAACTCATGCCCATTTGCGGAAAAAATAATTGATAGACCTTCCTTATGTATGATGACATCCAATGTTTTAGGTACCATTGCTGCCGAGAATCTGGGTTACGCTAAAGTGCATCTGGCACAAACCATCGCTCAGGGAGATGCTGGCTGTCGAGTAGAAATTTATCTGCAGCATAACGATGAGGCAGAAGCTGCATCAGGTAATGAGTACTACAAAGGGTAGATTTCATGATAGCAACGGATGCATTTTTGTTACTCGCCGACCAGTTACCTGAGGGCATGATACTGATGACTGCTGACGGCGAGGTTGTTGCGGTTAATCGTGTCGCTATTCGCCAACTCAAGCAAACAGCCGAACAACTGATTGCTCAGAACCTTGCTGAACTGGTGGGTTTGTCGCGCGAAAAACTACAGGAAAAATTAAAACCCTGCGTCCGCACTCGCCAGCCGCTGCGTCTCGCATTTCACTTTTCGCAGCCTGATTCAGCAATTAAAATCTCTGCCTGTGAAGGCTTTCTGGTGACGCCTGCCAAAGACGGACATCTGGCACAATTAGTCATTCGACTGTATGAGGGCGAATCAAAGTGTAGCACTTTTCTGGCACTGAACCAGCAGCTAGACAAACAGCATCGTCTTTTCAGGCAGCTTGGACAAAGCCAGGAGCAGTTGCGCCTTAGTGAGGAGAACCTGTCTATCACGCTTAAGTCTATTGGTGATGCGGTAATCGTAACCGATAATAAAGGCCGGCTAACTATGTTGAACCCCGTCGCGGAGCGACTTACTGGCTGGTCAAATGAAGAAGCCTGTGGTCAGCCAGTAAAAAGCATTTTTCCCATCATTGATGCTAGAACACAAGAAGCCATAGAAAGCCCCATTGAAAAAGTGCTGGCGACAGGTGAAATCGTTTATCTGAGCAACCATACCACGCTGCTTTCCAAAGATGGTACAGAGTATCAAATTGCCGACTCCGCAGCGCCTATTCGAAAAAAAGATGGCGGTGAAATACTGGGCATGATACTGGTGTTTAGTGATATTAGTGAACAATATCGCCTGCGTGAAGACAGTGCCAGAAGCAAAAGAAAACTAGAGAAAAGTGAAAAACTGTATCGGAACCTGGTTGAAACCACTGCCGCTGTAGGCTGGGAGTTTGATCTTGTGTTGCAACAATTTACCTACATGGGACCCGGGATATTAGGGCTTACCGGCTACCCGGCAGAGCAATGGACCGATCTTGATAGCTGGGCTGGGCACATCCATCCAGATGATAGAGCGGATGCGGTTAAATACTGCCAGCTAGAAACGGCAAAGGGTCTGGATCACACTCTTGAATATCGCTTTATTACTGCGGCTGGAAACATAATGTGGATGCGTGATGAAGTTAGCATCATTCAGCAAGAGGGCGAGATAACTTTGATGCGCGGATATTTCTTTGACATTACTGAGCACAAACAGACCGAAGAAGCGTTGCGTCGCGCGCAAAAGATGGATGCAATCGGTCAGCTTACCGGGGGCATTGCACACGATTTCAATAACATTCTTGGCATTATTCTGGGTAATCTGGAGTTGCTTAAACGCAGTATTGATATAGATGAAAAAGCGCTGAAACGCATAAACAATATTAAATATTCCAGCGAGCGTGCGGTCACTCTGACCAGGCGATTACTGGCTTTTTCGCGTAGTAAGGCAATAAGCAGCAAAGTCACCGATATTAATAGTGTGATTGGCAATATGAAAGATTTGATTGGGCGCTCACTTACGCCGCAGATTGAAGTAAAGTATCATCTTGATGCAAATCTGTGGAAAACTGACATTAATTGTGGTGACCTTGAGGATGCCTTGCTTAACCTGGTGTTAAATGCGCGTGATGCGATGGCGTGGCGTGGCAAACTGAGCATCGAAACATTCAACAGCACGCTGGACGCAGCTTATTGTGCGCTAAATCCGGGTGTCATAGCCGGTCAGTATGTACAGCTTGCGGTCAGTGATAATGGTAGTGGCATCCCTCGTGAACAACAGGCAAACATTTTTGAACCATTTTTCACTACTAAAGAACAGGGCAAAGGTACCGGTTTGGGATTATCAATGGTATTTGGTTTCATTACGCGCTCACTGGGTCATATCAAGCTTTATTCTGAACCTGATATTGGTACAACATTCAGATTGTATATGCCGATATCACAAAGTGAAGAGCAGCAAACAGAAAGAAATCAAGCAAGCAGTGCAGACTTGTATGGCGGCAAGGAAACCATACTGGTTGTTGAAGATGAGCAGGATCTACGGGAGCTGGTTACAGATCTGTTGCAGGAAGTGGGTTATAAAGTGTTATCCGCCAGCAATGGTCAGCAGGCATTGCAACAACTGGAGAAAAAACCTGGTATTGACCTGTTATTCACTGATGTGGTGATGCCTGGTGGCATTAATGGTTATGAATTAGCGGAGCAAGCCGTTGCAAAACATCCTGAACTCAAAGTTTTGTTGACATCAGGTTACACTGAAATGGCTGTTGTACGTAATGGTCAGGCGCGATTTGATGCAAATTTACTCAGTAAGCCATACACGCAGGCTAACCTTGCACAGAAGATTCGCCAGTGCCTGGATGAGTTGGCGCAGTAACAAGCATCACTCAAATACTCGGAAGAACTTGTGTCAGGCTTGCTAATATTAACCCTGCGGCCAAATAGGTCAAGTTCAGGGTATTCTTGATGCCCCTAACTTATTAATTTTCCATGACAGACCGTTGTCCGCCGGGTTAATAATTAGCTTTAAACGTGAAAAATCAGCTTCGCTATTATAATTATGGTGTTATGGCTGGATTCATTTCTTGACCTTAAACAGCGATTTCTTATATAATGCGCGCGCGCATTCTAACCTTCTAACCTTGCTTATCGCTATTTTATAAATAGCAAAATGAAGTCGGTTAAAATTACACAAATACTATGCAACGATACCAGCTAAATAGAGAAAGAAGCTTAACGGGGTAAATTCTGAAAAACATTCAGAAACACTGCCAACCATGCAACAGCAGGATCTGGAACAACTAAAACAACAGCATCAGCGATCTCAACAGCAGGCGTTTCGATTTATTTTAACGCAGTTCTTGGCAACAATTATATTGTTTGCCATATTGCTATTGATTAACCCTGTAGTGACGTATGTTGTCGCTTACTCATCGCTTATTGGCGGGCTGATTGCAACACTGACAAATGCCTGGTTTGCAATAAAAATTTTTCGAGTAAAACCAACGGTAGCAGCAAAAACTTTACAGGCTACGTTTTATGTTGGCGAGATGTACAAAATTATATTGACTGGTAGCATGTTTTTGATGGCGTTTGTGTTAGTTGAACCACTCAGTGCCGCAGCATTATTGCTTACCTACTTATTGATACATTTGGCTCCTGCAGTGCAGAGCGCCTTTACCAAAGACTAATGCTGCACGCATGAGCCGCACAGAGAAAAGACAGAGAGTTGAATATGGCTGCTGAAGCCCTGACCGCAAGCAAATATATCAAGCACCATCTGCAGAATATGACCTATGGGGAAATTCCTGAAGGTTTTGAGGGTGCAGGCTCGTGGGGTTTGGCACGTACCGCTGAGGAGGCCCAAAACATGGGCTTCATGGCGATACACGTTGATACTCTGCTCTGGTCTTTTATGCTCGGAGCAATCTTTCTTTTTGCGTTTCGCATGGCGGCTAAACACGCGACCGATGGTGTACCTGGTGGTCTGCAAAATTTTGTCGAATGGGTTGTCGAGTTTATTGATGAGAATGTGCGCAGTTCATTCTCCAACGTTAACCCGCTGATTGCGCCGATGGCATTGACCCTGTTTGTCTGGATTCTGTTAATGAACATGATGGATTTGGTGCCGGTTGACTGGTTTCCCAGGTTGGCCATGTTAGTTGGCTACCAGGTGTTTGATATGGACCCTCAACATGTGTATTTTAAAATTGTGCCGACGACCAACCCTAATGCAACCTTTGGTATGGCGTTATCTGTTTTTGCCTTGACCATATATTATAGTATCAAGGTTAAAGGTTTCCGCGGCTTTGCAGCAGAATTAACCATGCAGCCGTTTGCAGCTAAGAGCCTACCGTTTAAATTAATACTGATGCCAATTAACCTGTTTCTGGAGTTGATAGGACATATCGCAAAACCCATTTCATTATCGTTGCGTCTGTTTGGTAACATTTACGCAGGCGAGATGATCTTTATTTTGATTGCAATATTATATGGCAGTGGATTTGCCCTGTTTATTTTGGCTGGTGTATTACAATGGACCTGGGCAGTTTTTCACCTTCTGATTGTTACCCTGCAGGCATTTATCTTTATGACACTGGCTATCGTTTATATGCAAATGGCACATGAAAAACACTAGGAGCCGGCCCGAGAATAGAAGTCGTAGCGAGGAAAAGCCATTTTGAGTCAGATTTTTCGATTAATGAGGCGAATATTGAGTATATTTAACGATTTTAATTGAAAAATATGACCAAGAGGGCTTTCCCGAAGTAGGCTCTCTATTCTCGAACAGGCTCCTGGTCAACGTTTGCTAATAGTAGAAACTTACACTTAACTTTTTTATAATTTAGGAGATTACAATGGACTATACATTATTATATTTCGCAGGTGCAATGCTGTTAGGCATATGTGCTCTCAGTGCTGCCATTGGCATCAGTATTTTAGGTTCTCGCTTTCTGGATGGCATCGCTCGTCAACCAGAATTATTGCCGATGCTGCGTACCCAGTTTTTCATTGTAATGGGATTGGTTGACGCGATCCCAATGATTGGCGTAGGCATTACTTTCTACATTCTATTTGCTGTTATTTAACACGACGGTTTACGTGAAGCCCAAGTTTTATATAAGAAATAAAGAGAACGCGGAGTTCATCAATGAACATTAACCTAACCTTAATCGGGCAGTCAATAACCTTTGCCTTGTTCCTCTGGTTCTGTATGAGATTCATCTGGCCGCCTATCATGAATGCCCTGGAAACTCGCAGAATAAAAATTGCTGATGGTCTGGCTGCTGGTGAGCGTGGGCACCATGCTCAAGAGCTGTCTAGACAGCGCGCAGTCGAGCATATTAAAGAAGCAAAAGGAGAGGCTTCAGATATCATTTTACAAGCACAGAAGCGTGCCAGTGAAATTATTGATGAAGCCAAAGGCGATGCCAGAATTGAAGCGGAGCGCATTGTTATTGGCGCAAATGCTGAAATCGAACAGGAAACCAATCGTGCGCGTGAACAGTTGCGACAGGAAGTTGTCGCTTTGGCCATTGTCGGTGCTGAAAAAGTACTACAACGTGAAGTTGATAAAAAAGTCCATGCCAGTGTTTTAAATAAACTGGTTACTCAGCTTTAATATAAAGTACGCAATGACAGATAACATGAGGCAGGTATTCTAATGGCAGAGATAACGACAGCAGCGCGACCTTATGCAAAAGCCGCTTATGGTGCAGCGAGCGAAACTGGTACGCTGGACTCATGGAGCGATGCTCTGGCCAACATTGCAACGCTTGTCAGCGATGCTCAAATGAGCAAGCTCCTGGATAACCCCGAGTCAGGAAACACCCGAAAGGGTGAGATGATACTTCAGGTATTAGCCGGGCAACTAAACCAGCAGCAACAGAACCTGGTCAAGTTGATGGCAGAGAACGGTCGTTTAAAAATAATGCCGGATGTTGTAACGCAGTTTGAAGCAGCACGAGCAAAAGCAGAAAATAAAATTGAAGCAGAAATTATATCCGCTTATAAATTGACTGTAAAGGAAACCAAGGACCTGAGCAACACATTAAAGAACAAGCTTGGCTGTGATATTAGCCTGACCACATCAATTGATAAGTCATTGATTGGCGGTGTTATTATCAAGGCTGGTGATATTATTATTGACGCGTCGATGAAATCGCAACTTGATTCACTCGCACTTTCATTAGGACGATAAGAGGCATACATGCAACTCAATCCATCAGAAATCAGTGAGCTGATTAAAGCAAGAATTGAAGACTTTGATCATAAAGTTGAAGCTCGTACCGAAGGCACCATCGTCAGTTTAACTGACGGTATTATCCGTATACACGGGCTTAGCGAAGCGATGCAGGGTGAGATGATCGAACTACCCGGCGATACTTTTGCCATGGCATTAAACCTGGAACGCGACTCTGTTGGTGCCGTGGTATTAGGTGCTTACGGTCATTTAAGCGAGGGCGATACAGCTAAATGTACCGGTCGTATCCTGGAAGTTCCCATTGGCGAAGCTATGTTAGGTCGTGTAGTCGATGCACTGGGTGTGCCGATTGACGGAAAAGGTCCGATTGATGCGAAACTAAGCGCACCCGTCGAGAAAATAGCACCTGGTGTCATAGAACGTAAATCAGTTGATCAACCCGTACAAACGGGTGTAAAAGCAATTGATGCCATGGTACCCATTGGTTGTGGTCAGCGTGAATTGATTATTGGTGACCGCCAGACCGGAAAAACAGCGGTAGCCATTGACGCCATTATCAATCAGAAAAACACCGGCGTGAAATGTATTTATGTTGCAATTGGTCAAAAAGCATCAACCGTTGCCAATATTGTACGCAAGCTGGAAGAACATGACGCGATGGCACACACCATTGTCGTTGCAGCCAGTGCGGCGGAGTCTGCGGCGATGCAATATATTGCGCCCTATGCCGGTTGTACCATGGGTGAATATTTCCGTGATCGTGGGCAAGACGCTTTAATTATTTATGATGACCTGACCAAGCAGGCCTGGGCATACCGTCAGGTTTCATTGTTGTTACGTCGTCCGCCTGGTCGTGAAGCCTATCCGGGTGACGTATTTTATTTGCACTCACGCCTGTTAGAGCGTGCTTCAAGAGTAAATGCAGAATACGTAGAGAAATTCACCAATGGTGAAGTAAAAGGTAAAACTGGATCACTCACCGCTTTACCTATCATTGAAACGCAGGACGGTGATGTATCGGCATTCGTACCAACCAACGTAATTTCAATTACTGATGGTCAGATTTTTCTTGAATCTGACTTATTTAACTCGGGTATTCGTCCGGCAATTAATGCGGGTTTATCTGTGTCACGTGTAGGTGGTGCAGCTCAAACAACCATCATCAAAAAACTGGGTGGTGGTATTCGCCTGGCACTTGCACAATACCGTGAATTGGCCGCATTTGCCCAGTTCGCCTCTGATCTTGATGATACCACACGCGCTCAGTTAGAGCGGGGCCAGCGGGTAACAGAATTAATGAAACAGGGGCAGTATTCACCCCTGTCTGTCGCAGAAACGGCATTTTCCCTATTCGCCGCCAATGAAGGGTTTCTAGATGACGTTGATTTTAAAAAGGTTGTTGATTATGAAGCTGCCATGCTAACTGAAATGAATAGCAACTACGCTGATTTAATCGCCAAAATTAACCAAACAGGCGATTATAATGACGAGATTGCAGCCGAGATGAAATCGGCACTGGATAACTTTAAAGAAAACGGGGTTTATTAAAGTTAAACCTAAATTCTGCAAGTGATCTTGAACTCTATGTGCACGGTCACTTGCAGGATTTAGGTTAAAAACAATTAGTCGCAAAAAGCAGTCTGTTTTAAAACTTTGCGCCTTTTGCGTTTTTTGCGGAAGAATAAGTTTTTGAATTTAATGTGATATTGATTAGAGATCTATTATGGCAGGCGCTAAAGAAGTACGCACTCAAATTAAAAGTATTAAAAATACGCAAAAGATTACTAAAGCAATGGAAATGGTTGCGGCCAGTAAAATGCGTAAAGCACAGGAGCGCATGCGCGCTTCACGTCCGTATGCAGAACAGATTCATAATGTTTTAAAGCATCTTGCGCAGGCAAACTGTGAATATAAACACCCTTATTTGCAGCCCCGTGAAGAGGTTAAACGCGTTGGATATATTGTAGTCGCAACCGACCGAGGCTTATGTGGCGGCTTAAATACCAACATGTTTAAACTGGCAGTAGGCGAGATGGCTGACTGGCAGGAAAAAGGCGTTGAAATTGATATATGTGCCATTGGTAGAAAATCGGCTACATTTTTCTCGCGCTTAGGTGGTGCTATTATTTCTCAAATAGCTCATCTGGGCGATCAACCTTCTAATGAAGCGTTGCTAGGTACCGTGAAAGTGATGCTGGATGCGTATGATGAAGGTCGGATAGACCGCTTGTTCCTGATCAGTAATGTGTTTGAGAATACCATGTCACAAAGACCGAAAGCTGTACAGTTGATTCCGATTGACGGAGAAGCAGATACCGAACTGGAGCATCACTGGGATTATATATACGAGCCAAAAGCTAAACCTATAATTGATGGCTTAATGATGCGTTTTATTGAGTCTCAGGTTTATAAAGCGGTGGTTGAAAATATCGCCTGTGAAATGTCTGCACGTATGGTTGCGATGAAAAGCGCAACCGATAATGCATCAGACATCATTAAAGAGTTGCAAATGATTTATAACAAAGCACGTCAGGCAGCCATTACTCAGGAAATTTCTGAAATTGTCGCTGGCGCATCTGCAGTCTCTTAGCCGATGTGTACTGATTGATAAAAAAAACAAGACAGATTATTCCGCAAATAAACGCAGTGGTGGTGCATGGAAGCGCCATATACGAACCAAAGGATAGAGATAAACACCCATAAAACTTTTTTCTCGTTCCCAGGCAGATGCCTGGGAACGAGGGCTGATGTTAGATAGTCGCTATTTTTTAAATATTTGCGGTTATTCGCGTTCATTTGCGGAAGAATAAAAGCAGTAGCAAAAAATTTTTATATTAAACAATATTTACGAGGATAAAATCATGAGCAGCGGAAACATAGTAGAAATTATCGGCGCAGTTATTGATGTCGAATTTCCACGGGACGCCATTCCTAAAGTTTACGACGCGCTCAAGCTGGATGAAACCGGTTTAACCATGGAAGTTCAGTCGCAACTAGGTGATGGTGTTGTTCGTACAATTGCCATGGGTGCAACAGAAGGCTTACGTCGTGGCATGGTAGTTAACAACACAGGTGATGCTATTCGTGTTCCAGTCGGTCAAAAAACATTAGGTCGAATCATGGATGTGCTAGGTAACCCGATTGATAATCAGGGTGAAATTGGTCATGAAGAAACCATGGCAATTCACCGTAAGCCGCCAAAATTTGAAGAGCAATCCGCAACCGCTGAAATTCTGGAAACAGGCATTAAGGTTATTGATCTGGTTATGCCTATCTCTAAAGGCGGTAAAATCGGTCTGTTTGGTGGTGCGGGTGTCGGCAAGACCGTCACGCTTATGGAATTAATTCGTAATATTGCAGTAGAGCACTCTGGTTTTTCTGTGTTCGCAGGGGTTGGTGAACGTACTCGTGAGGGTAACGATTTTTACTACGAAATGCAGGAAGGCGGCGTACTTGACAAAGTAGCTCTGGTATATGGGCAGATGAATGAACCACCGGGCAATCGTCTTCGTGTTGCCTTAACCGGATTAACCATGGCGGAGTATTTCCGTGATGAAGGTCGTGATGTTTTAATGTTTATTGATAACATCTACCGTTACACGCTGGCGGGAACTGAAGTCTCTGCACTGTTAGGTCGCATGCCTTCTGCGGTTGGTTATCAACCGACACTGGCAGAAGAAATGGGCGTGCTGCAAGAACGTATTACCTCAACTAAAACGGGTTCAATTACCTCCTTCCAGGCAGTCTATGTGCCAGCGGATGATTTGACGGATCCATCTCCAGCTACTACTTTCGCTCACCTTGATGCAACATTAGTATTATCTCGTCAGGTAGCAGAATTGGGTATTTACCCTGCAGTAGATCCACTTGATTCGAGTTCACGTATGCTCGACCCGCTTGTGATTGGCGTCGAACACTACGAAATAGCTCGCGGTGTGCAGGGCTTATTGCAGCGCTACAAAGAATTAAAAGATATTATTGCGATTCTGGGTATGGATGAATTATCTGATGAGGATAAGCAGGCTGTTGCCCGTGCACGTAAGATACAGCGCTTCCTGTCGCAGCCTTTCTTTGTGGCTGAGATATTCACTGGCGCGCAGGGTAAATATGTTTCACTAAAAGATAACCTGGCGGCGTTTAAAGCGATACTTGGCGGTGAACATGATAATTTGCCGGAACAGGCTTTCTACATGGTTGGCGGTATTGAAGAAGCTATTGAAAAAGCGAAGAACATATAAAGTGTCGCATAAGTATTTGCAACGATTAATATAAAACTTACTGTACTACTGAACAGGATGAAAAGGATGAAAAGGATAGCATCGGCATCGCCTGTAACCTTTATTACGCAGATCTACAAATTAAAAGGCATCTCTATTAATTCGTGAACATGAATCTTGAGTCCAAAATAAATAGAGATGCCCTAAATAAGGTTTGCTTGATTAGGTAAATACTGAGTAATTATTCACTGAGAAGCTGCAACATTAAAGGTATATCAAAATGGCAATGACCATGCATGTAAATATAGTTAGTGCAGAACAGGAAATTTTTTCCGGCACTGTAACACAGGTTTTTGCACCGGCAGTCCTGGGTGAAGTTGGTATTATTCCACGTCACTCAGCACTGTTAACAAGCCTAAGTGCGGGGGTGGTTCGCGTGGTTTCACAACAAGGCGAAGAGCAAAGCTTTTTTGTTAGTGGTGGTATCTTAGAAATTCAACCGCATGTTGTTACCATTCTTTCTGATACCGCATTACGCGCTGCTGATATTGATGAGTCATCAGCATTAGAAGCTAAAACTCGTGCAGAAGCCGCAATGCAAGATAAAGCCTCTGACATGGACTATGCAAAAGCGAAAGCTGAATTAATTGAAGCAGTCGCGCAGATTGAAGCATTGAAAAAACTCCGCAAGAAAAAATAAAGCAAGTTAGTCGCTACAGATGTAAAAACTTACATCTCGACTAAAATAAAAAGGTCGAATTCGCAAGGATTTGACCTTTTTTGTTTCTACAAAATATAAGGAATAAACCAGATGAATTTATCCGTTATCATTTTAGCTGCTGGTGCAGGCACACGCATGCGTTCGTCAAAACCAAAAGTCTTACACAAACTTGCCGGCTTACCCATGGTTGAACATGTTTATAACACCAGTAATAAGCTGGGCGCACAACAGATTCAGCTGGTTTACGGTCATGGCGGTGACTTATTAACGCAGCAGTGCGCACACTTTAATGTTGACTGGAATTTGCAAGCAGAACAGTTAGGCACTGCCCATGCCGTTTTGCAGGCAAGCCCAAATATTAAAGAGGACTCCGTAGCGCTTATTCTGTATGGAGACGTGCCTTTAATAAAATCAGAAACCCTGGAAACTTTAGTAAAAAAAGTCAGTGCAGATAATGTTTCTCTGTTAACGGTAAATCTTGATGAGCCAGCGGGTTATGGTCGCATTGTTAGAGACAGCAAAGACAGCAATGGCAAAGTGCTGGCAATTGTAGAACACAAAGATGCATCGGATGAAATAAAAACAATAAAAGAAGTGAACACCGGGATTCTTGCCGTAAGGGCAGGGTATCTGAATGCATGCCTGGACAAAATCGACAATGACAATGCGCAGGGGGAATATTATCTAACCGATATTATTGCCCTGGCGGTGAATGACGGCAATGAAGTGTTTACCACACAGGTGGAACACAGCTATGAAGTTGAAGGCATTAATGATAGAAAACAGTTATCAAAACTGGAAAGAATTTTTCAGTATGGAATCGCAGAGCAACTACTAACCGATGGTATTAGCCTTGCCGATCCACAAAGAATTGATGTACGCGGTGAATTAAAAGCGGGCAATGACAGCTTTATTGATATTAACTGTGTATTCGAGGGTGAAGTTACTTTGGGTGCAGGAGTAACGATTGGCGCAGGCTGTGTGATTAAAAACACCACCATCGCCAGCGATTGCATTATCAAGCCCTACTCCATTATTGAAAATGCCATTATTGATACACACACAGAAGTCGGTCCTTTTGCCCGCATTCGCCTCGGCACACATTTAAAAGAAAACAGCCGTGTCGGAAATTTTGTTGAGATTAAAAACACGGAGCTTGGCGAAAACAGCAAAGCCGGTCATTTAAGTTATTTAGGTGATAGTGAAATAGGTAGAAACGTCAATATTGGTGCTGGCACCATTACCTGTAATTATGATGGTGCGAACAAATTCAAAACCGTAATCAAAGACGGGGCTTTTATTGGTTCGGATACACAACTGGTCGCGCCGGTTGTCGTAGGGGAAAATGTTACCGTTGGCGCAGGCTCTACCATCACTAAAGACACGGGCGATAACTGTTTAGCATTAAGTCGCAGCACGCAAAAGCAAATTACCGGCTGGCAGCGACCAGTAAAAAAGACAGTGAATAATGAATTTTAAAATAACCGTTAAATTTGGACAAATGGATTGTTATGTTATTACCTAAATCCTGCAAGTGATGTCACTTGCAGGATTTAGCTATTCACTATAACTAGTAGTTAGTTTCGCTAAAACATTTACAAATAATACAGTGTATTTCTTAAGTAAATACAATATGTTAGTCGCTTGTATGACTGTAGCATATTAATGAAACGTGTAACTACTCAGCGTAATTTTGGAAAAGGATGCAGGTTATTGATTTTTAAGGACGCTGTAAATACGTCCCCATGTTTGCTTACTTG
>CAZYCY010000009.1:0-16385 GCA_964646145.1 uncultured Thiotrichaceae bacterium | reverse complement strand
TATCAATATGGGCACATGAGTGGGCTATTGCGAAGATTTGCAACGAAAATATGGCATATTTTGGACTCAAGATTCATCTTCACGAAAAGTGACACACGGATGTGTCGTTTACGCACCTAGGGATGGAATTAATAGAGATGCCCTTTAATTGGCACTCGAATTTTGTTTTGTCACAAACAATGTAGAAGTAACAAAAAAATAATGCCTCCTTCTCTTTGTTATAAATATTGCTGGTGTTCTAATCTTGCGTTACATTGCCACCTTTTTTTACTTTCAATCCGTCGCATCAGGTGTAGCCCTGGTGGTTTCTGCATCGAACTAACAAAATTCTAATAAATCATTAAAGAATCCTGAACACCCGTCGACCTATAAATACCGTTACTGGAAATCATGGTACGGTAGAAGCAATATGACTCCTCTGTTTTGCGGGTGGCTAAGGTATCCCAGGTGTCTTCCGTGGGAGTGCCGGAATATTGTAGTCACCTCTTTTTATAATAAAAAACATGCCTATGCATTTGACTCAGAATAATGTTATTGAGACGTGTCATCTAATACTTTTGACGCAAAAAATGCAAATTTTACCTATTTTTTTTGCGCTCTTTGCGTCTTTTGCGACTAAATCATTCACTAAGGACTCAGGATCAAATAACTTACGAAACTTAACTTGCCTTTTTGCTCCAGCTTGAATGATCTCAAATCGTTGCGTAGCGCAACTATGCGCCTTTTGAGATCATCCAATCTGAAACAAACTACGGCGTTAAGTTCCGCATCTTATTTAATCCTGAGTCCTAAGCAAATTAAATAACTTTTTTATGAACCAAATGCAGAGGCTCGATAAAAAATGATGATGATATTGCTTGTATAAGATGTCGCTAATGGCATCTTTTACGGTGACAAGTTTTACACCGTATTATGTTTGTATGATTGCTGCAGGCGGGTAAGTGTATGCCTGTAGTACAGCATCCGATTCAATAGTAAGTCTGACCGCAGTGTCTTTGCTGTAGGCAATTTTTAATAACACGTATCTTTTTCATCTAATTCAGTAGCAAGTATGGATTGAATGTTTCTGAGTAGTTACCATTATTGTTTATCTGATTAGGTTTGTTATTCTGATGACTTTTAAGCTGTCACCTTGTACGCAACTTGAATAACAATAGTTTTATTGGCAATTTATTGTGATTAATTAAAGCTTCGATACAGGCTACCGATATAAAGCATATTGAAAAACTATAGAGATAAATGACGGAGAAAATAATGAGTTATTCAAATGAGGCGGTTTTTGGTAATAATGCCGCACAACAAAATAAAATGTATAACATAAAAAATAAAGTGCCACAAGCAATAAGTCAGGACTGGGTTTTAGTCATCGTTCCTGTTTTATTAGGAGTGGTTGCAGCTATTTCACTGATGTTTACCGGTGATAAATTATTAATGGGAATGGGGCTTTTCCTTGTCTTATCAGCCATTGGTTTTGCTCTTTATGCAAAAAGACTGAACACATACAAAAATTACAAAGTAGCGATTACTGAAGACGAAAAGCAGAAGTCAAATGAGTATATCGAGTCACTGGAAAATCTGTGCAAACAAATGCTGCCAATATTATCCAGACAAATACAAAGTTCAAATAGCCAAACAGAAGAAAGTGTTAATGAATTATCACAAGCCTTTTCTGGGTTGAGTTCACACCTCGAAGAAGTAATTAGTGCATCACAAAATAGAAGCGAAAATCTCGGTGATGGCAGTGGCATGATTAATCTGTTTAGCGAAAGCCAAAGCTCACTGCAAACGGTAATTGACGCCCTTGAAGCATCATTAAGCCGTGAGAACAGTTTTCTTAATGATGTGCAGAATCTGTCCGCACAGGCAGAAGAATTAAATGAAATGGCCGGAGCAGTCGGACAGATTGCAGACCAGATTAATCTATTGGCATTAAACGCGGCTATTGAAGCTGCACGCGCGGGTGAACATGGGCGTGGTTTCGCCGTAGTCGCTGATGAAGTACGCAAGCTTGCCTCAATGTCAGCAGAAACTGGGCAACAGATGATCGAAAAGGTCAGCAATATAGGTGAAGCAGTTAACAATACCTTAAAACAAACTGAAAGCTCGATAGAGCATAATCGTACAGCCGTTGTTGATGGCAAGCAAACAATTGAATCCGTTTTTGCGCGACTACAGGATACTATCGAAACATTGCAGGATGACAGTTCATCCTTGCGTTCTGCAAGTGAGGACATCAGAGATCAAATATCCAATGTTTTGCTTAACTTTCAGTTTCAGGACAGAGTTTCGCAAATACTTTCAAAGGTGCTTGCCGATATGAATAGTTTGGTTGATGACGTGGATGGCAGGCAAATGCAGCGTATGCAAAGTAATATTTTGTTGCCGTTTGATTATCAGAAGAAAATTCATGAAATGCAAGCACATTATACAACAGATGAGCAACGCCATAATCATAATCAATCACAGGCGTACCAGAGACCTAATGGTAATGAATCAGAGCTCACACTTTTTTAGCAGCCCTGTTTAGTCAAACAAGCCTGAATTCAGCAAGTATTAGTAAACCAGATTTAGCAGAAAAGATTTTAGCAGGAGATAACATATGTCAAAAACAATTATGGTAGTAGATGATTCCTCATCAATCAGACAGGTAGTGAGTATTGCGCTTAAAAGCGCTGGTTACCAGGTTATTGAGGCGTGTGATGGTAAGCATGCACTATCTAAATTAACTGGACAAAAGGTTCATTTAATTATTAGTGATGTAAATATGCCAAACATGGATGGCATCACATTGGTAAAACAAATTAAACAACATCCACAGTATAAATTTACCCCAATCATGATGTTAACAACAGAATCAGGGGCAAATAAAAAGGAAGAGGGAAGACAGGCTGGTGCCAAAGCCTGGTTGGTTAAACCGTTTCAGCCACCAGCTTTGTTATCAGCCGTGGCAAAACTTGCTTAGGTAATTAATAAAACAACTGGAAACAAAGATGAGTATCAAGATTGAAAATGACGAAGAAAAGACATCACTTTATATTGACGGTGAACTAACCATCTATACCGCTCAGGAATATGCTCAGTCAATTATTTCCGCCTTTAACACAACAAGTGCTGCAAATAAAAATCTTGAACTCGATATGAGCAATGTTGAGGAAATAGATACCAGCGGACTTCAGATATTGGCAGCAATGGCAAAAGAACTAACTAATAATGGTTGTGAAATGCAAATTATATCAGCAAGTGATGTTGTCAAGGAGGCACTTGAAACAAGTCAAATATTGACCAATGCTAAACCGTGAAAAACAAGGGATAGAGCAGCAGGAGAGAGTACTATGAGTATCGAAGACACCTTTCGTGAAGAAGCAGATGAACTATTAATTGATCTTGAAGCAGCAATGCTAGAGCTTGAAGAACAACCTGAAGATAGCGATTGTGTTGATCGTGCTTTTCGTGTCATGCATACCATCAAAGGCTCAGGCTCTATGTTTGGTTTTGACAAACTGGCAGCCTTTACCCATCATTTAGAAAATGCGTTTGACCTGATCCGTGGTGGCGAACTTAAAATAAGCAAAGAGCTTATCAGCATTAGTCTTGATTCAGGAGATCATATTCGAGATTTACTTGATGATAAAGAATCAAACAAAGAATTAGATGAAGAATCTCAACAACTACTTGAACGGCTAAGTCTATTAGTAGGGTCGAAAGATGAATCAACCGCTGACAATCAGACATCAACTAGCGATAACGAAACAACGTTCGATGCTAAAACATCCGGTGAAACTCGAACTTATCAAATACGTATAAATCCTGACGAGGATGCTTTTGCAAGTGGACTGGATTCGCTGCCAATTTTACGTGAAATTTGTGCCATGGGTACCTGTCACGTTACCACCATTACCAGCAATTTACCGAAATTCAGCCAGCTTAATCCAGAGAAATGTTACCTGACCTGGGATGTAATCTTAACTGCCACAGATGAAGATAAAAACGCTATAGAAGATGTTTTTATTTTCGTGCAGGATGATTGGGAAATTAGCATAGAGCAGGTTGATAAAAGTGGACACTGGTCAGACACCCCGGAAGACAAACATCTGGGTGAAATCCTGGTTGAAAAAGGCGATGCAACAGATGAACAAATACAACGAGCCCACGCACAACAAAAGAAAATTGGTGAAATATTAACAGAGTCAGAAAATGTTTCAGAAGATAAGGTGAATTCTGCCCTTGATGAACAAAAAATTGTTAAAAAAGTACACAAACAACGAAAACAAAACGAAGTTGTCAATGTAAAAGTACCGGCTGAAAAGCTTGATATTTTAATGGATCTCGTAGGCGAGTTAGTCATTGCACAGGCAAGGCTAAACCAGTCAGCAAATGATTTACTCGATCCTGCACTGGTTAGCATTACCGAAGATATGGAGCGTTTAACTACAGACTTACGTGATAATACATTGGGTTTGCGAATGTTGCCCATTGGCACTACCTTTGGACGTTTCCGACGACTGGTTCGCGATCTGTCAAACGACCTTGGCAAACAAATTGAATTAGTCACCGAAGGTGCAGAAACAGAACTGGATAAAACTGTTATCGACAAACTTGGTGACCCGTTAGTGCATCTTATTCGTAATAGTATCGACCACGGTATTGAAACTCCGGAAGTTCGCAAAGCCTCTGGTAAAGCAGAGAAAGGCACCGTGACATTAACCGCGGTACATTCTGAAGGCAATGTGGTGGTAACCATAAAAGACGATGGCGCAGGTTTAAACGCACAAGCAATACGTGCAAAAGCAATTGAGCGTGGCGTAATATCAGAAGATTCAACAGCCACACCTCAGGAATTATACAACCTTATATTTGATGCAGGTTTTTCAACAGCAAAAGTTGTTTCAAGTGTATCTGGGCGAGGGGTAGGCATGGACGTTGTCAAACGCTCAATCGAGTCTTTACGCGGAAAAGTCAGTATTAATAGTAATCCAGGAGAGGGCAGTACCGTCACCATTGAATTGCCTCTAACACTCGCGATTATAGAAGGATTGCTGATTGGTGTTGCTGATGAATATTATGTTATCCCGTTATCGGCGGTAGAAGAATGTATTGAAATTAACGCTGAAGATGTCATGCGATCAAATGGTAGTCGTCTGGTCGAGGTGCGAGGTGAGCTGGTGCCATATTTACGGCTAAGAGAATGTTTTTCAAATAATGGCAGTGCCCCGGAAATTGAACAAATCATTATCGTTAAAGATGGTGAGGCACGTTTTGGTTTCACTGCCGATGAAGTAATCGGGCAACACCAAACCGTTATAAAAAATCTTGGAAAGATGTACGAAGGTATCAAAGGTCTGGCAGGTGCAACCATTCTAGGCAATGGCTCAGTTGCCCTGATACTTGATGCGCCTGCACTAATTAACATGGCTGTTAACGATAGTCATGTTATGCATTAGCAAGCAGGTTTGGTTTTGTGCCCCATACAAACCTGCAAGCCGAATGATGGCGAATAACCGTCGACTATAAAAATTATGAACTCAAATATAAATGTACCCATGGTCAAAATAACGCGCTTCAAAGGCATAACAGGTTTTTGGAAAAATCTACCGTTATTTGGCAAATTTATGCTTGGTTTTTCTTTGCCGGCACTATTTATGTTGTATACAGGTTTTACCGTAGCACATGAATTTAATAAGCTGGAGGAAAACCTTAAAGCCGGTGATCAGAATAATAACAAATCACTCGACTATCTTAAAAACATGCAATATAACCTGGAGAGAGGATCACAGTCACTTGGTTTTTATCTATTAAGCAAGGAAGAAATTCACAAAAATAATTACATCAATTCTATTTATCAGCTCAACAATTATTCAAGAAAATTGATAACTGATTTGCAGCCAGAATATATAGAAAAATATAAATTCAATACTGTAGCTGAACAAATTAAAAAAATCACAGACTATAAACAACAGTTTCTTAACCTTGCGCTAAGTGATGCTGATAATTATCCTGCAATGTTTTACGCCAGCGAAAATGTTAACCCGATGATGCGTGATATAACGCAATTAATCGAGCTGATGGTGTTATCTGAAGAAACAGAGGATGCTGGTGAAGAGCGCAAAAAGCTACTAGCCAGCATTAACTCATTACGTGTAACGTGGCATAAGATGTTAGGTGAGTTACGATCATATCTTGCATTCAGAACACCTGCCGCTGTGCAGAACATTGGTTATTACCGTGAAAAAATACAGACAAATATTTTAGAAATAACAGAGGTAGAAGATTTATTAACACTGGAGCAACTTGATGCAATAGAACAGATAATTCCACTGATAGATAACTATAACACAAATGTAGATCATCTTATTGGCTTACATAGCTCAGATAAATGGCGCACAGATGCATATATTATTCGTCATTCCTATGGCCCACAATTAACCAGTGTGAAAGAACTGTTACAACAACATATTGCTACACAAACCCGGTTACAGAAAAATATTGCAAACGATATTAATACTGCCTTTGCAGACAATATCAAAACCTCTATTATTTTTATTTTTGCCACTGTGATTGCCCTGGTACTAATTGTCTGGATGCTTTTCAGATATATGTCTAAATCACTAAAAAATGTTATTCATGTTGCAGGTCGAATAGCCGATGAACACTTTGATAACAAGTTTGATTCCATTTCAAAGGATGAAATAGGGCAGGTGATGTCCTCTCTTAAACGCATGCAGACAGGTTTGTTGATGTCATTTGAAAAGTTAAATAAACAGTCTATCGAATCAAGTCGTGTTGTTACTGCATTGTCTGTCTCCTCCACTTGTGCGCTGATAACCGATGCAAACAACAATATTATTTTTGCCAACGAAGCGCTAAAAGACTTGTTTAGCAATATTGAAAATGAACTTGCTCAACACATCAATAATTTTAATGCAAACAAGTTAATTGGTGAAAATATTGAATTGTTACTCAACACGCCCTATTGCAGAGAGCACCCATTGTCTGAATTGAAACAAAGCTACAGCACAACCTTGCACATAGGCAGTCAGCACTTGCATATTATCGTAACCCCTGTATTTGCATCTAATAATACAGAACGCACGGAACACCTGGGCACCGTCATTGAATGGGAAAACTGTACAGAAATTTTCAATAGTGAAGATGAGCTGAAAGAAATTGTAAAAGCCGCATCTGAAGGAGATTTTGAACAACGTATTATTGAACAGGGTAAATCCGGTTTTTATCTGCTTGCTGCACAGAGCATTAATAAAATGCTGGAAACAACAGGATCAGGCATAAAAGATGTGGTGCGGGTAATGCGCGCTCTCGCCGGTGGTGATTTAACGCAGAAGGTCAGTGCCGATTACCATGGCATATTGGCGCAATTGAAGGATGATGTAAATACAACCGTTGAACGATTAACAGATGTTATCAGTGTGGTACATACTAACAGTGATAGCAGTGCTAAAACGGCATCAGAAGTGAGTCTTACAGCAACCGAAATGGGTAATGGCGCCGGGCAGCAAATGAGTTCACTGCAACAAATCACCTCCGCTATGGAACAGATGTCAGCAAACATTAGACAAAGTGCTGATAACGCCAATGCCACACAAAACATTGCACAACAGGCAGCGAATGATGCTGATGAAAGCGGGCGTACTGTTTTAGATGCTGTAAAGGCGATGAAGGACATTGCTGACAAAATATTAGTTGTCGAAGAAATAGCCCGCCAGACAAACTTGCTGGCATTAAATGCTGCCATTGAAGCAGCACGCGCAGGTGAACATGGCAAAGGTTTTGCCGTTGTTGCATCTGAAGTTCGTAAACTTGCAGAACGTTCACAAAAATCAGCGGCAGAAATTGGCCAGCTTTCTGTCACCACAATGAAAGTTGCCGAACAGGCAAGTGATAAACTTAAATCTCTGGTGCCGGATATTCAGAAAACAGCCGAACTGGTGCAGGAAATCAGTGTGTCAGCTAAAGAACAGGATACCGGGGCTAATGAAATCAACCAGTCATTGCAGCAACTGGATAGTGTTGTCAGTCGCTCAGCAGCCTCTGCTAGCGAGCTATCAAAATCTGCCAGTGAACTTTCTCAACATGCAGAACAACAACGTAAGGCAATGCGTTTTTTCACCCTGTCAGTAGCAACAACTGCTCAACAAAATCATCGTGCTGCTGATTCACCTGTTCATAATGAACGGCGTGATCATAAATCAGTGGGTGCTGTGTTACGTACGGATAAGAAATTTAGTAATACTTCGAATGATGAAAATGGTGATGAGTTGGTTCGTTATTGAGTGCTACGCGGGTTGGGCTGAGTCGATAATCAGGTGCATCCCCCTGGCTTCGGGTTCATTTCATACGACGAACGACTCACTCGTTCACGCACCAGAACATGGAAATGAAAAAACATTTAAGACTAATGCTGAACATTATAAATAGGTAACACTATGAAAAAAAACATCGCAGTAACGGATACGGAAGTGCAGATGAAGCATGACACTATTCTTGTCTCTCAAACAAACCTTGAAGGTATTATTACTTATTGTAATAATGACTTTATTGATATTAGTGGTTTTACTGAAGATGAACTGCTTGGCAACAATCATAATCTTGTGCGCCACCCCGATATGCCGGAAGCCACATTTCAGGATTTGTGGGATACCATAAAAAGACAGAAGACCTGGACAGGCATAGTAAAAAACCGTTGTAAAAATGGTGATTTCTATTGGGTTAAGGCAAATGTAACCCAGCTAAAAAAAGATGGTCATATTACTGGCTATATGTCTGTACGCAGTAAAGTAACAGCGAATGAAATAGCTGATGCAGAAACATTATATGCAAAGTTGAACAGTGGAGAAGCCAGCCTAAAAGCCACACGCTGGCAAAAACTAAATATATTCAACAGCATGAGCATTGGTAAAAAACTGATGCTGGTAAACTTTTCTTTGATGATTCCAATCATCGCGCTTCTTTTTTTGTACTACCTTGATCAAAGGTTGGAAATTGATACTAATGTAGCCAAAATTAGAGGTATTGAAACCATCAAGCCAGTAAGTCAGTTAATTTCGAATATGGTTGTGCACCGTGGCATGACCAACGCGGTATTAAATGGTAAGGAATTATTTGCTAACAGGTTACCTGCTGTTCGTGAAAAAATAGAGCAAAATATCCAACTTATAAATACTGTAAATGAGCGTATGAATACTAGCTATGGTATGTCGCTTAATACCAGCGAGCATTGGCAGGCAGTTCAGTCTGAGTGGCGCCAACTGGGTGAAAAGGCGTTATATTTGCCAGCGAAAGAAAGTTTTTCCAGTCATAATGATCTAATAAATAGTGCTATCAAGTTAATTAAAGATGTGGGTAAATCATCAAAATTATTGATGGATCCGGATATAGATACATTTAATCTAAGCAATATGATGATACTTGAAATACCAGCTTTTATCGATGATGTTGGCAAGATACGAGGCCTGGGCATCGGTATACTCGAATCTGGAGAATACACTGAGAAGCAACAGAAAACCATTTTAAACCAATCTGTCATTATAAAAGATACAATTGGTGATACCATCAGTTTTGTCAACGCTGCTTTTGCAAATAATGCCGGTCTGAAGCCTTTATTAGATACACAACTAACAGCATTTACGGCATCCAGTACGGCTTTTTTATTAAAAGTAGAGGCGATATTTCTTGATGGAGAAGAGGGCTTACACTCGGCTTCAGGTGCTGAGACTTCTGATCTTGTTGCTAAAGGCAAAGATGCAATCAATAAAGCAGTATCATTGTTTAATGAAGCAGGTACGCAGGTTACCCACTTACAGCGTCAGCGTATTTCCGGTTACACGGTTGACTTGTACGTTAAAATAGGTATTGCATTACTTATTGCTTTTATGGCTTTTGCTTTCTCTTTCCTGTTAATCCGAAGCATAACCAATAATAATAAAAAGCTGCTTAACGTATTTGCCTGTATTG
The DNA here is from genome assembly GCA_964646145.1 of uncultured Thiotrichaceae bacterium. Taxonomy (GTDB): domain Bacteria; phylum Pseudomonadota; class Gammaproteobacteria; order SZUA-229; family SZUA-229. The sequence continues at coordinate 6,416 of CAZYCY010000009.1, read as the reverse complement.
GCGAAGGAAAATACGATAACGATATTTTAATTACCACACAAGATGAGCAGGGCGAACTGCTTAATGAGCTCAAAGCATTACAAACACGCTTGAATTTTAATGTGAAAACCGCAGTTGAAGCTGCCACTGAGTCCGGTCGTATCAGAACCGCACTGGATGTTGCTGGTACCAACTTGATGATGGTAGATGTAAATAACAGCATCATCTACATAAACTCTGCGGTACTCGACATGTTTACCGAAGTTAAAGATACCCTGGCAACACAGATTCCTGGTTTTGATATTAACAACATGACCGGCCAGAGTATTGATGTTTTGTTCAAGCATTCTGAGCAACAGCAGACACAGTTTAAAGAGCTGAAAGAAACGCGTATCAGTAAGTTTTCCATTGGCGATGTGGATTTACAGATAACCGCTAATCCCGTCTATGCAAACTCTGATGCAGACAATGGTGAACGTCTTGGTACGGTTGTTGAATGGCAAAACCAGACAGCACAAAACAAAGTGATCAAGCGACTGGTCGATGCCGCCCATTCAGGTGATTTTAGCACCCTGGAAGTGGGTGACAGTAAAGACCATGGCTATATCGAACTGGCTAGCAATATTAACAACATGCTGGAGACTACCGGTAGCACCATTGATAGCGTAGTTGATGTGCTTGAAGGACTGGCGCAAGGAGATTTGAAGCGCAGCATTGAAGGTGATTATAAAGGCGTATTTGAACGTCTGCAAAATAGTGTTAACAGCACCATAAACAAGCTTTCAGAGGTGATCAGCACAGTAAAAACCAATGCCGATGGCAGCGCCAATACTGCTGTTGAAGTCAGTAGTACAGCGACCAATATGGGGCAGGGGTCATCAGAACAGGCGGCTTCTCTGGAACAAATATCCTCCTCTATGGAAGAAATGTCTTCCAACATACGCCAAAGTGCAGACAATGCCAGTCAGACCGAGCAAATTGCACAAAAGGCAGCGGAAGATGCAGCGGAAAGCGGCAACACGGTGGGTACGGCAGTTAATGCCATGAAAGACATCGCCGAGAAAATCTCCATCATTGAAGACATCGCCCGCCAGACCAACCTGTTGGCATTAAATGCTGCCATCGAAGCCGCCCGTGCCGGTGAACACGGCAAAGGTTTTGCCGTGGTAGCAGCAGAAGTGCGTAAGCTGGCAGAACGATCACAACAGGCAGCTGGCGAAATTGGTGAGTTATCCTCAAACACCGTCAACGTTGCTGAAATAGCCGGTAAAAAACTGACCGAGTTAGTGCCGGACATACAAAAAACCGCTGATCTGGTACAGGAAATCAGTGTCGCTGCCAGAGAACAGAACACTGGCGCAGATGAAATCAATCGTGCCCTGCAACAGCTTGATAGCGTGGTACAACGCTCAGCCGCATCTGCGGAAGAATTAGCAGGTTCCGCTGCACAATTATCCGCTCAGGCAGAACAACAACGTGATGCCATGTCTTTTTTTAAATTGTCACCAGTAGTGCAGGCTAATAGTGTTGTAACAGCATTGCCAGTGTCAATACAACAACAGCATCACAACCAGGCAACAGGGACAACATCACAAAATGATAATAGAGGTAGTGGGCTTCTAACTAAAAATAAGGACAAAGGGTTTAACTACTCAATGAATGACGGTAGCGAAGAGTATGTGCGTTATTGAAGCGTGAATAAATCAAAATAATTAAGAAAATAAAAGCAGAGTCGATGTTATAAATAATAAAGTTAAACTGGAGACACAGACATGAACAACGAAGCCATTAATATTGAAGACTCAATCCAGTATCTTACATTTAAACTGGATGGCGATGCCTACGCCACCGAAATCACCAAAGTGCGCGAAGTGCTGGAGCATACCGATGTCACCCGTGTGCCCCGCACACCCGACTACATGAAAGGCGTGATCAACCTGCGCGGCAGCGTGGTGCCGGTCATTGATTTACGAATGCAGTTTGGTCTGAAGAGCGGCGAGGTAACTGTAGATACTTGCATCATCATTGTTGAAGTTAATATAAACGGACAAGCAACAATACTTGGGGCACTGGCAGACTCTGTGCAGGAAGTAATCGATTTAACGCCGAACCAACTTGAACCGGCACCGACTTTAGGCACACGGGTAAACAATAAGTTTATCCATGCTATGGGCAAAGCCAGTGATGGTAGTTTTATCATTGTGCTTGATATTGACAAAGTGTTCAGTGCCGGTCAGATAGACAAAGTGGAACAGATTAGTGCAGAGCATGATGATTCTGTTGAAACTGAAGCGGCATGAAAAGGCAGTAAAAATACAAAGTGAAAAATACCTTGCCCCTCGCTTTGCACAGAAACAAGACTTACTATTTATCATGCCTCTGCATTTAAAATTATCAAGTGAAGCAAATGTTTGTTTCAATATTTGTGGCGTTTCAAACCTGCCTTTCCTTAGGACTCAGGATTAAATAAGATGCGGAACTTAACGCCGAATTTTTGTTTCAGATTGGATGATCTCAAAAGGCGCATAGTTGCGCTACGCAACGATTTGAGATCATTCAAGCTGGAGCAAAAAGGCAAGTTAAGTTTCGTAAGTTATTTGATCCTGAGTCCTTAGTACATTATAAAGGGTATCTCTAATAATTCTGTTTGAGTATATTTGTACTTGAGAGGCTCAAGAACATTGAAAATCTTAGCTTGAGTGGGCTATTTGTAAGATTTTCAACGAAGTTATTGAGTCTCTCAAGTGCGAAGATACCAATCATGAATTTTTAGAGATGCCCTAAACATCAATAATGGCTTCTCGGTCATTGGGGTATTTTATGGCTGCCTCTGAAAATGGTTTCTTTGAAATGACATGCACAATATACTTCCTTGTGTTTACATAATGTGAATCATGTCATTTTTCTTAGAAATTACAATATGTGAACTATTTTCTCGTTTCCACGCGGGAACGAGAAGATGAGAAAAACCACGAGCAACTACAAAACATTTAAGAACAAAAAATCCCTGCCGACATAATAGCTTGCAAATAATAAATAACAGCCAAAAGCGCACAAGCAAAAGCAGGTAACAAAAATGAAAACAAACCTACCAGTAAGCAACAACGAAGTAGAATTCGCTAATAATGAGTTATTAGTAACAAAAACCAATCTCAAAGGCATCATCACTTATTGCAATGCTACCTGTATTAAAATCAGCGGTTTTAGCGAGGTTGAGCTGCTCGGCAAAAATCATAACATCATACGTCATCCCGATATGCCAGCCGCCGCCTTTGCCGATTTGTGGCAAACCATCCAGTCAGGTCGACCATGGAATGGCTTGGTAAAAAATCGCTGCAAAAATGGTGATTTTTACTGGGTAGAAGCCAATGTTACGCCCATTGTTGAAAATGGACGGCTTAGCGGTTATATGTCTGTGCGTAACAAACCGAGTCGTGACGCGATAACTAGCGCCGAAACACTGTACCGTGAAATGAATAATGGCAGCTATAAACCATCAATGGCGCAGCGTCTGGCAGCAATTAATGTTTTTTCACGTTTGAACCTGGCAGCTAAAATACTCATACCACTGACGTTTTTTATGGCACTACTGGTGGCGCTAGTCATATTTTTATATATACCCACTGCCATGCAGGAAATAATCCACAATAAAGCGAAGCAGGACGGAGTACAAATGGCAGCGCAGATGAAAGCGCTACGTTCGTATTATATCAACAATGTCATCAATAAGGTTATTGGTGAGGGCAATATCAGTGCCGCCATTGATTACGCGGACAAAGATAATACCATTCCATTACCAGCAACCATGATGCATGAAATGAGCAAGCAGTTCAGCACAGCAGGCTCTTCAATGAATCTGTACAGTGACTTTCCTTTCCCTAATCGAACCGACAGAGTGCTGGATTCATTTGAGCAGCGGGCATGGCTGAGTTTGCAAGCCAATCCGAGTGTAGACTACACAGAAATAGAGAGTGTGGCTGGGCGCACCATCGTCAGAACCGCCGTTGCCGATGTGATGGTGAGCGAAAACTGTGTCAGTTGTCATAACGGTCATATTGACTCACCTAAAACCGACTGGAAACTGGGTGATTTGCGCGGTGTATTATCAGTGCAAAAAGACATAAGCAGCGACATTGCACAGGCAAATGCGCTGACTACAAATATTAAACTTATCATGGGTTTAATGATCCTGGTGATTATGATTTTCATCTATCTGATGGTCAATGGCTTAATCAAAAAGCCCCTGCTTTATGCAGGCTTTGTATTAAAAAGAGTGGGTGAGGGTAAATTTAATGACCCTGTTGATACCAGTGGATCCGATGAAATGGGCAGGTTCATGGTTGCTTTAAAGACCATGCAAATCAATGCTGGCTTTAATGTTAATACGGTTAGCGAGATTGCCGAGGAATCAAGTCGCATTAAAATTGCGCTGGACAATGCCAACAGCAATGTGATGATGATTGACGAGGACTACACCATCATTTACCTCAATGAATCAGCAAGACAATTACTTATTTCCGCTGATGAGCATCTCAAGTCAGTATTGCCCGATTATAATTTAGACGCACTAATGGGGCAGAAAATATATGCACTGTACGAAGACAAAGAAGCCCGCCGTGAAATACTGGATAATATGACCACCGAGCCGGTAACAGTCGAACTGAAAATTGGTGGTCTGACCATGTCGATTACCTCCAGTCCGGTAATAAATGAAGATGGCAATCGTATAGGTACAATCTGTGAATGGATCGATCGCACAGAATTTATAAAAGCAGAAAAAGAAAAAGCCAAAATTATTGAACAGGAGCGTGAAGTGGCCAGAGAAACCAGCCGTGTCAAAGCCGCCCTAGACTGTGCTGAAGTGAATATTATGATGGTCAAATCGGACAATAGCATCATCTATTTAAATCAGGCGATGCAGAAAATGCTTGATGAAATCGCCGATACATTAAAGGTGGTATTGCCAGAATTTGACAGTAAAAACATTGTCGGGCAGAACATTGATATATTCTGTGAATATGGAACGCAGCAGTGTGAACTATTGGTCAACCATACAGATACCAGCCGTAGCACGCTTGAAATTAATGGACTGACTTTAATCAGCATAGCAACGCCAGTATTTGATGCCAATGAAAATGGAGAGCAGGGCGATCGCATGGGCACGGTGGTAGAATGGCAAAACCGCACTGCTGAAATAGAAGTCGAACGTGAAGTGGCAACCATTGTTGAAGCCGCCAGCAATGGTGACTTTAGCCAGAGCATTAACGAGGCGGGCAAGCAGGGCTTCTTCCTGTCATTAGCACAGGGTATTAACACCATTTTATCCACCACCGATACCAGTATTGAAGATGTGGTCAGAGTATTACGTGGGCTGGCAAGCGGCGACCTCACGCAGAAAATAGGACAGGATAGTAAAGGTAGGGATTACAACGGTGTGTTTGCTTTGTTAAAAGACGATGTAAACAGTACGGTGGACAGGTTATCGGAAACCATCGGTAAAATTTACCGGGGAGCCAATACCAGTGCCAGCACTTCAGCTGAAGTCAATGATACCGCACAACAACTGGGGGACGGTTCATCACAACAGGCAGCCTCACTGGAACAAATCAGCTCTGCCATGGAGCAGATATCAGCCAATATCCGCCAAAGTGCTGATAATGCGAGTCAGACCGAGCAAATTGCACATAAAGCCGCACAGGATGCCGATGACAGTGGCAAGGTAGTTATCGAATCTGTTGCTGCCATGAAATCCATTGCCGAGAAAATCTCCATTATTGAAGACATTGCCCGTCAAACTAATCTGCTGGCATTAAATGCGGCGATTGAAGCCGCCCGTGCTGGTGAACACGGCAAAGGTTTTGCAGTGGTGGCAGCCGAAGTGCGTAAACTGGCAGAACGCTCACAGGCAGCCGCCGGTGAAATTGGCGATTTATCTACAAATACCGTTACCCTGGCAGAGCAGGCAGGTGAAAAACTGGCGCAACTGGTACCCGATATTCAGAAAACTGCCGAGTTGGTACAGGAAATAAGTGTTGCCTCAAGAGAGCAGGATACCGGCTCCGATGAAATTAATCGGGGCCTGCAACAACTCGATGCCGTCGTCCAGCAATCAGCCGCCTCATCCGAGCAACTGGCAAGCTCAGCGCAGGAACTTTCCGCCCTGGTAGAAGATCAGCGCGAAGCCATCAGTTTTTTCAAGTTAGATGAGCGCGACATGCAACAGCAGGACATGGCGCACGAGCGCCGGGATTATGGTTCGTCGGGCGCGTCTATGCGTAGTGTGACAGCGCCAATCAACCAGAATCAGACGCTAGCTAGAAACAGTGCAAATAATGACGGTGGTTTTGAACTTGATATGGGTGATGACCACGATCAGTTTGTAAAATACTAAGCAGTGGCACATGGACGTGTCGTTCACGGGCTAAAGGAAAAAATCA
>CAZYCY010000008.1:10908-16515 GCA_964646145.1 uncultured Thiotrichaceae bacterium | reverse complement strand
TGATGTATTGAATTTTGTCCGCTTGTGAAAGTGATTGATGAAAATATTGTAGCGAATAACCCAAACCTTGCTTATGTACTTGAGTTAAAAAGATATAGCCGTTGACTATAAGAGGAAATTGTATATAATTCATTTAGCTTGAAAGTACGACTTATATTTATGTAATATCATTTCGATGTTTTTCTATAGTGCACCGTCCTGTTTTTTTATAAGTAATAGCAAACTTCTAGCCAAATAGCTCATTTACCAGTAATTTGGTAAATGGTCTTCAATTACTCATTAATGAATAGGAAATAACACTATGTCTACAACTACAGGAACTGTTAAGTGGTTCAACGAATCCAAAGGTTTTGGTTTTATCGAGCAAGAGTCTGGTCCAGACGTTTTTGCACATTTCAGCGCAATCTCAGGCTCAGGTTTTAAAACATTGACTGAAGGTCAAAAAGTTGAGTTCACTATCACACAGGGTCAGAAAGGTCCTCAGGCAGAGAACATCGTAGCGGTTTGATTCTTATTGCTAATTTTTAGGGAATCTCTAATAATTCTGGTTGAGCAGTTTTACACTTGAGACTTTCAGGTGTGATGATGTTAATCATGAATTTATAGAGATGCCTTATGCAATAATTAAACTGCTGCGTGCTTGCATTATTACAATGCAGGCGGGCTAAAACACCAGTAATTTTTTTGGTGTTTAGTTGAGCAGTGCAGCGCCGCTATGGATGTGGCGTTGACAGAAAGAAGGCGGGTCCTAATGGTGTAACCATTGGGGCTCGCCTTTTTTTTATTACTACCTTGTCCACTGTTTTTGAATGATGTCTGGTCACGCTATGAAGTGCAAAACAACGCTACATGGTACTGTTTCTGGGCAATGTCGGGTAACTGACAAGCGAAAATGGAGTGTACTTCTTCGCTTGATACCGATCAGGAAGAAAGCTTCACATTTAGTAACTACTCAGCGTATTATCCAGGTAAGGATGTAGGTTATTGATTTTTCAGGCATCTGCAACATGGATGTTGCAGTAGAGCGTACATGGACGTATTTACAGCGTCCTTAAAAATCAATAACCTGCGTCCTTTTCCAAAATTACGCTGAGTAGTTACCACATTTATTATTAATGAGCAGGGTCATGCTCAATGCCACCACGCGTCATAACTGGTTGGAACTTTTATCAGGCTGGATGAAAACCCTTCGCCGAGAAAGTAAAGAGTATGTTACTTTGATCTCTGAATAAGCAACCTGGGAGACAAGTCTTCATCAGCAGAGCTGTGAATGATGGCGCCATAGTCGATTTTAAGCCGACTATAAACATCACTAAGTGACATGTTTAGAATGTTGGCAGTGATCGCGCGAGCCACTCCAGCATGCGCTACTACCAGTATGTGTTTGCCCTGATGCTGCTGCAGGATACTCTGGTAAGCATGCCAGACTCGCTGCGAAAATCTATCCAGCGGTTCGGCGCCGTCTGGTCGGTGGTTCACCGGGTCTTTGTAAAAGCGTTTTAAGGCTTCGCTGTCTTGCGCCAGTATGTCGTCCGGGGTTTTTCCTTCCCAGACACCAAAACCGATTTCTTTCATGTTTTTGTCAATGCTAACGCTTATTTGTAAGTCATGCGCCAGTTCCTGGCTGAACTCAAGACAGCGTTTTAAAGGTGAAGAAACAATATGTTGCCATGGGGGTGTTTCAGGAATTGCTGCCCGCATTTGTGCCCAGCCCTTTTTGGTTAGTGGGTCGTCTACGCTAAAGCCACGGTAGCGTCTGCCGCCCACGGGCTCACCATGTCTGATTACATCAATGTATGTTGTCAATTGAGTATTCCACCTAGTGTCATGATTGCAAGAATACTAATCCACACGATAATTGCACGCATTACTAATGTTCGTGCTGCGTAAATACTGGCAAGTTCATTGTCTGCTTGCAGATTTTGCATGGCACCCAGACCGGTCGAAACCAGTACTTCGTTGTTGCCTTGTGAAGAATTAGTGGTGTGGGTGCGGTCTTTGTAGGCGTGATAAGCACTATCAAAATTACCGATGAGTGCGTAACCAGCGGCAAGTAAACGTGCTGGGATCCACGCCATGATTGAATGAATATAATCTGAAAATTCAGCAAGTTCATCAAGATCAAAGTGCTTGCTTAGTTCTGAAATCAGGCGATACAGCATAGCACCAAACGGGCCTAACATAACAAACCAGAAGATGGTGGCAAAAATACGTTCATTGGCAATATACAAAATTGCGCGAGTTACATCACTAATTTGCTGATCGGGTGAGGCTGAAGCAGCAGAATCTGTAATGCTGCCAGCATAATGCAGGGCTTCATCTTCATCTCCTGAGGTTCGTGCATGAATATAGGCTTCAATATCGCTGCTTAAACAGGCAGGTCCCAGGCAGTAAATAAAAATGATAATGCCAAAAATAAAACTCGGTAAATTAAACAGGAAATCTTGCAGTAGAATTTGAATGCTGAGTAGCAGCGACATGGGCAGAGCAAGAATGATAATAAACTGTAATGGTGGCATACGTTTGCCAGTGAAGCGTTGAATGCTTGAGGCGTAAAACTCAAACCACATCATGTCGCGCAAATCGTGCAAATGACGAAAAGTGCGATCAAGAAATAGACCAAGAATGATTGAAATTAGTGCCATGGGTTAATCCCTAAAAAATCAGTTAAACTTACTGCGAATGTCCAATGCACTGAATCTTAAAGTTTTTTCCTGGTATTTTGACTTCAGCCGTAGAGTAACTACGAGCAAAGCCAAAATACCCGGAAATAACTATAGCCAGTTTCTGGTGAAATTTATGATGTCATCATAGTAGCTCCTGAGTTCTAAGGGCTTGTCAATAAATAACTTGATCGTATTGCGCCGAATATCGTTTCGTATTCAAGGCGCTGAAATGGTTGCATACTCGTTGTATGCAACCATTTCAGCAACGCAGAAGACGGAAGGATAGGCAAGCAAGATGATCAAGTTATTTATTGACAAACCCTAAGCTTGTTTTTTAGTTTCTGCCAGTCAAAACCAATGCCCGGATCTTCTTTGCGACCGGATGATACATCACAGTGACCGGCAATGTTATCGCTAATAGCTGGATAAATTTTTCGTAAAGCGTTGACTAATGATGCTAATTGCCGATATTGCACCTCTTCAAAATCATCGCTGTCAGTGCCTTCCAATTCGATACCAACGGAAAAGTCGTTGCAGCGATCCCGACCCATATAAACAGACTGACCAGCGTGCCAGGCACGTTCATGGAATGGTACAAACTGTATTATCTCGCCGGTACGTTTAATTAAAAGATGGGATGAAACCTGCATTTCAACAATTTCTTCAAAATAGGGGTGTTTGTTTTTATCCAGCTTGTTTTGAAAAAAACATTCGATTGAGTCGCCACCATATTCACCCGGTGGCAGGCTGATTGAGTGGACTACAATTAAATCAATGCTTGTTTTTGGTGGGCGAGCGTCTTTGTTGGGCGATGGGCATTGCGTGCATTCATCCAGAAACCCCGTTGTTGTATTTATCTCCATGACTCAATTATGCACTAATGCAGTGATGACAGGATGCATTGCTACAATCTTTTTTACAATACTTTTAAATCAGAGCTATCTCTCCTAAGGTTATCAAGTAAAATGCGCCACCTCTATGACATATTCGCCGCAACAAACAGTAAACAAAACCAGTTTAAACCCGCAACAGCGACAGGCAGCGCGCACCATTGACGGTCCGATGCTGGTTCTGGCGGGTGCGGGCAGCGGTAAAACTCGTGTTATCACCGAAAAAATTGCCTATTTAATTGGTGAATGCGGTATTTCTCCTTCGCGTATTGCAGCAGTAACATTCACCAATAAATCAGCTCAGGAAATGAAAAGTCGGGTGAAAAAACTGGTCGGATCAAAAGCCAGTCGTGGTCTGCGGGTTTCAACTTTTCACCGCCTGGCATTAACCATTCTGCAAAAAGAGCATGCTGCGCTGAACTACAAAGCAGGCTTCTCTGTATTTGCAACGGCGGACTGCATCACGGTATTGTCCGAACTGTTGAAAGTGACTGGGGAGCGTGGTCTGGATGCGGCAGAGTCGGCACATTGGCAAATATCGCAATGGAAAAATGATGGCATTATGCCTGAGCAAGCCACAATGGTGGCGCAAGATGACTGCCAGCTCGGCATTGCCAAATTATACAGGCAGTATCAGCGACAACTTCACGCTTATAATGCTTTTGACCTGGATGACCTGATTTTACAAACCGCACACCTGTTTAAAACGCACAAAGATATACTGGAAAACTGGCAGAATAAAATTCATTATTTGCTGGTTGATGAATATCAGGATACCAATGCCATGCAATACGAGCTGGTTAAAATGCTGGCAGAAAAGCGCCAGTGTTTAACTGCTGTTGGTGATGATGACCAGTCAATATATGCCTGGCGTGGTGCGAAACCTGAAAATCTGTTACAGCTATCAAAAGATTTTCCCAACTTAAAAGTCATCAAACTTGAACAAAACTACCGTTCAAGCCGCCGCATACTAAACCTTGCCAATGAGTTAATTAAAAACAATCCACACATTTATGAGAAAAAGTTGTGGAGTGATTTAGGCATGGGTGATGGTGTCCGTTTAATTCAGTGCAGTAGTGAGGAAGATGAAGGTGAACGTGTTTGCATGGAGCTGCAGTCTCATAAAATTCAAAACCTGACAAAATATAAACATTATGCAATTTTATATCGTGGCAATTTTCAGGCGCGCGTATTTGAAACCTATTTGCGGGGTTTGCATATTCCCTATGTGGTCAGTGGTGGCATCTCTTTTTTTGAACGCACAGAAATAAAAGACGTGGTTGCATATTTAAGATTACTGGTTAATCCGGATGATGATGCCGCTTTTTTACGGGTAATTAATACCCCGCGCCGTAGCATCGGAGCGGCAACACTGGAAAAACTGGGTAAATATGCGACAACAAGGGACGTTAGCATGTTAACTGCATGCAGTGAAGTGGGTCTGGAATCAAAGGTTTCCAAAAGTGCCTATAAAAATCTATCATTATTTAGCGACTGGTTATTACGCCTTGCTCATCGTGCTGAAGACGAGCCTGCAACTGAAATAACCCGGCAACTGCTCGATGATGTTCATTATGAAAGCTGGTTGCGCGAGCAAAGCAAAGATATTGAAACCTTCGAGCGACGCTGGAAAAATGTCATTGAATTGATGGACTGGTTAGCGCGTTTACAGAAAAAAAATGCAGATGCCAGTGTTGCCGAGCTTATGGCGCAATTATCGTTGATGGACATTTTGCAGCGCAACCAGGATGAAAGTGATCTGGACGCGGTGCAATTGATGACCTTGCATGCGGCCAAGGGGCTGGAGTTTCCGCATGTGTTTTTAGTAGGTTTTGAGGAAGAATTAATCCCGCACGCCACCAGTATTCAGGAAGACAATATCGAGGAAGAACGGCGGCTTGCTTATGTTGGTATCACCCGCGCAGAAAAAACCTTAACCATGACCATGGCGCGTAGCAGAAAACGTTATGGTGAACGAGTTATTTGTGAGCCCAGTCGTTTTCTTGATGAGTTGCCAGAAGATGAAATTGAATGGTTAGGCGGTAAAGCCT
>CAZYCY010000008.1:0-10808 GCA_964646145.1 uncultured Thiotrichaceae bacterium | reverse complement strand
AAGCTAAAGCTGAAGTGAAACCTGATCCAGTAAAGGAGGAGCCTGTAGCTGTAGTGCCTGTACCCGTAGTGAAGGTGGCTGAGCCAGAATATACCAGCCTTAGCATTTCAGCCCGTGTACCATTTGAATTTGAAGACAGCGCTTTAAGTGCTAAAAGTAAAGCGGCAGTTGTTGAACTGATGGCTCAATTTGAAGATGGAAATGTTCATTCTATTGCCATTGAAGGTCATACGGATAGCAGTGGTGATGCTGATTTTAACAAGCAACTTTCAGAAAAACGAGCAGAAGCGGTTAAAGTAAAGCTGGTGGCACGTGGTGTTGATGCAGACAAGATAACAACAGTGGGTTTTGGTGAAGCCAATCCAGTTGCAGACAACAACACACGTGCAGGTCGTATTGAAAACCGCCGTGTAGAAATTAAAATGGACGGAGAAATCCGTCAGCCATAATTATTACTAATGGTGTAAAAAAAGCCTGCTACTTGTGGCAGGCTTTTTTTTGCTTTGTATAATATGCATTGCTATTAATCCTGTGTTATCGACAGGGTATCTATTTATTCAAAACCACTTGTTTTTAAGCTGGAAAGCTCATGAATCAGCGTATCCTCACACATCTATTGATTCTACAGAAGGCTTTATTCAGTTCCGTAGTTGTGTGCGGAATGTCTTCAGAAAACCCTTTGTGAAAATAATATTCCGTGCGATTACTGCACGAATTGATGAGGTTACTGAATTAATAAAACAAACGTAATGGATAATAAATCAGCAAAAAAATACTCACTGCAGATAACGATAAGTACATTATTTATCGGCATCAGCCTCGTTTTAGGTATTATTTTGAGCTGGCAGAGTTTTAATAAAACATCTGATATTATGTTGAGCGCAGCTGATGAGTTGCATGAAAGAATCTCACATGAACTTATTCTTGATTTTAAAGCCACTTATGGTCCGATTGCTGGTGGCTTACGGCAGTTTCGTCTGTCGCCCGTTATCAGGGCAAAAACATTTGAGCAACGTATACGTTATTTGCCGAATTTTCAGGCAGTGTTTGATCCTGAGTCATCTGTTTTTACTGTCGGTATCGGTTATGCCAATGGTGATTATCTAGGGGTTTCATCGGTTAACTCGGCTCATGTACGCGAAAAATATTCCGTCCCGCAAGGTACTGCTTTTGTTTTATCGTATGTAAAACGCGGTGTATCAGAACCGGGGTTTTTGGCGGGTCATCAGTACACGGTGTTTTTTGATGACAATCTTAATGAAATTTCACGCAGTCCAGCACAGGTTACACAATTTGATTCGCGTTTGCGTCCCTGGTATCAACAGGCATCAAAGCGGCCCACTTCAACTCAACCCTATTTATTTTATAACAGCAAAATAGTGGGTTTAACTGCTATGAGTAAAACAGCCGAACCGGGTGTGGTTGTTATGTTTGATATCACTCTCGAAAGCCTAAGCCAGATCATTGCAAAATACCAGTTAACCACAAATTCAGAAGTGGTTTTAATAAATGCAGAGGGGCAAACCTTTGCTTATAAAGACCAGCAAAAAGTGGTTATTAACAATGTAGCGTCAGCGAATGAGGAAGTGCTACAGTTGGCAAATTTATCGCAGCTTGATAGTGCAGTGCTTTTGCATATTAGTAAAAATTTTAAAATAAAAGAGCAGGATTTTAATTTTTATTATAACAATCACCGCTGGATGGGCAGTGCACGCATTGTGGCAAAGCCCGGTGGTGTCGACTTATATGCATTAATACTTTCACCGCTAGAGGAGTTGCTGGTAGATGCTGTTGTTATTCGTGAACAGCTAATGTTTATAGCGCTTATCGTGCTGCTTATTTTTATTCCTGTTATCTGGTTTGGCGCAAAGAAAATCTCTACGCCGTTAACAGTTTTAGCGAAACAGACAGAAGCGATTTCTCGTTTTGATTTTGATGCAACGCCACAGCCAGCTTCGTTTATAAAAGAAGTTAGCGAGCTTACTGGTGCCACAGAATTAATGAAATCAACTATAAATAAATTTATTAATCTGATTAACTCATTAGCGGGAGAGCAGGATCTGGATGCATTGTTGAAAAGCATTACCAGAGAAACCATGCTGATTAGTCAATCGGATGCCGCTTTAATTTATCTTCTGGATGAGCAGGATGACTGTTTAAAAGCGAATTTTTTGTGTGATAAAAACAATAAACAGATGACAATAGATGGCTTATCAGTACTAACACTGGCTGAGACAAAAACCCTGTTAGATGATAATGATGAGCTTAAAAGCCGTGTAATACAGTTAAATAATAAAAGCAAGAATAAATTATCAGCGTTACTGAGTGTTCTGGATGTAAAAGAAATTACCACTATCGTATTGCCACTACAAAATAGAAATAATGAAATTATAGGTTTATTGTGTTTGTTGTATAAACAAAGTGAAGCAATAGACTGTTCGAGTAATATTGATTTTGTTGAAGCCTTATCCGGTTTTGCTGCAGTAACACTTGAAAGCAGGCAGTTGTTTAAAATGCAGGAAGCCTTGTTGCATGCATTTATCAAATTAATTGCCGGTGCGATTGATGCCAAGTCACCTTATACCGGTGGACATTGCCAGCGAGTTCCGGAAATAACATTAATGCTGGCAAGAGCCGCCTGTGAAAGTAAAAATAAAAAGTATAGGAATTTTAATCTGGATGAAAAACAATGGCAGGAACTGAGCATTGCCTGCTGGTTACACGACTGCGGTAAAGTCACCACTCCTGAATATGTGGTAGACAAAGCCACCAAGCTGGAAACCATTTATGATCGCATACACGAGGTTAGAATGCGTTTTGAAGTGTTAAAGCGCGATGCTGAAATAGATTGCTGGCAACAAATAGCGGAAGGTGCGGATAAAGAGTCCATGCTGAATATCCTGCAAAAAAAACATAAGGTGCTTGATGATGACTTTTCATTCATTGCAGAATGTAATGTCGGTGGTGAATTTATGGCAGATGAAAAAAATGAACGTCTGCAAAAATTGGCAAAACAAAAATGGCAGCGTACACTGGATGATAACCTGGGTTTGTCCTGGGAGGAGTTGAATCGAAAACAAAAGACAAAGGAGGCACTGCCGGTAACAGAAAGCTTATTGTCAGATAAGCCGGAACATTTAATTGTACGCCATAAGGTAGATAAAATTCCGATTGATAATCAATGGGGTTTTAAAATTGATACGCCTGAGTATAAATATAATCGTGGTGAATTATATAATCTGTCAGTAAAAAAAGGTACCTTAAATGAGGAAGAACGTTACATGATTAATGGTCACATGATACAAACCATTATCATGTTGAATAATTTGCCTTACCCAAAAAGTCTGCGTAATGTACCGTTGATCGCAGGCAGTCATCACGAAACCATGGATGGCAAAGGTTATCCCAAACGATTGATTATGAGCGAGCAACCACTGACTGCACGGATGATGGTGATTGCCGATATTTTTGAAGCCCTGACTGCCTCAGATCGACCTTATAAAAAAGCAAAAACATTAAGTGAGTCACTGCGTATATTAAGTGTTATGCGAAATGACAAACACATAGATGCAGATTTGTTTGAGCTGTTTTTACGCAGCGGGGTTTATTTACAGTATGCCAATAAATTTCTTGCGCCAGAACAGGTTGATGAGATTAATGTGGACGATTATTTATCCTGATTGTTTTGTCTGCGGGTTGACAAGCCCTAAGCTGCTGGCGAAATATTTTCATCAATAACTCAATGTTTTTAACGCTTGGATAGTTTGGGCGGGCGATAAAAGCGATTCTTCGATGTGGACCGGGCTCATTCAGATGAGCTGCTTTTAATTCTGAATTGCCTGATAATAATTGTTTAAGCGCCATAGCAGGTGCCAGTGTTGTACCCATTCGACCGGCAACCATTTGTATCAGAGTGTTCAGGCTGGTGGCTGCCAGTGTTGAGTCGATTTCACTCGATGTTAGCTTACAGACCGCCAGTGCGTGGTCTTTTAAGCAATGCCCGTCTTTTAATAACATCAGACGAGTTTGTTTTAGTTCGGCACTGCTTATGCCCTTTTTTATGACAAGAACGTCATCACGATGTGCTATCCAGTAAAAATCTTCCTGCCAGAATTCAAATGCAAGCAAACCTTCTGTGTTAAACGGTAAAGCCAGAATAGCGGTATCAAGTTCGCCATTGGAAACTTGTTGTACCAGCACCTGGGACTGCTCTTCAATGATCTGCAACTGAAAGTCGGGATATTGATGACGTACCTTGGGCAAAACATCCGGCAGCAGATAGGGCCCAATGGTAGGAATGATGCCGAGTGACATAGGATGACTCAAGGGTGTGCTTAATGTCTGACCCAGATGGGTCAGTTCATCCATCTGAAGTTTAATTTTGTGAGCTTTTTCCAGGCATAATTTACCAATTGGGGTAATGAGCACTTTTTTGTTGTCACGTTCAAACACCTGGAATCCGAGCTGCTTTTCCATTTCTGTAATTGCTGTACTCAGTGCCGATTGCGAGACAGAGCAAAGCTCTGCAGCTTTTCTGAAATGCAGGGTCTTCTCCACCGCCAGTATATAAGTTATCTGTTTTAATGAGATCATTTTATATTCTATATAATAGATTGTTATCATCTATTATATTCTATTTACAAGAACTATAAAACCCGTTAATCTTCATCTCCGTGGTGAGGCGTGTGTCGCATCTGATTTTAAATATAATTAAGAGAAACAATATTATGAGCATGATAAACAAATCAATTCCTGAATTTTCAGCTGAAGCTTTTCATAACGGTGAGTTTAAAACCATCACCACGGAAGAGGTAAAAGGCAAATGGTCAATTTTCCTGTTTTACCCGGCGGATTTTACATTTGTCTGCCCAACAGAGCTGGAAGACATGGCCACTTTTTATGAAGAATTACAGCAACTAGGCGTGGAAGTGTACGCAGTATCCACCGACACCCATTACTCACATAAGGCATGGCATGACACCAGCGAGGCGATTGGAAAAATCAACTTTCCAATGATTGGTGATCCCACAGGCGTTATTACTCGCGGTTTTGACGTGATGATTGAAGAAGAGGCGCTGGCGCTACGTGGTACATTTCTGGCTAACCCTGATGGCATCATCAAGGTTGCAGAAATTCACGACCTGGGTATAGGACGTTCTGCCAAAGACATGGTGCGTAAAGTTAAAGCGGCGCAGTATGTAGCCAACCATGAGGGTGAAGTGTGTCCAGCAGCCTGGGAAGAAGGTCAGCAGACATTAACGCCCAGCCTGGATTTAGTTGGAAAAATATAAACAGAATCCATAATTCCTATAAAACAGTGAGCAGCCTTTGCTGCCCATCATTAAACCGGCAACAATATACGTTGTTGCCGGATTAATAAGCATTGAAAAAGGTGATGCATGTTAAGCAAAGAAATTAAAGAAGCCCTTATGGCTTACACCGCAAACATGAAAAACAATATCACGTTTGTTGTGCAAACGGGTGAGCATGAAAAGCGAGCGGAATTAATTAAGTTTCTATCAGATTTTGCCAAAGTCTCAGACAAACTAAATGTTGAACAACGTGATATGCCAGAGCAGTTAAGAAGCCCTGTTAGTTTTATGTTAGAAGTGGACGGTAAAGCCAATGGCATTCAGTTTAGTGGGATTCCAGGTGGGCATGAATTTAACTCGCTAGTATTAGCGGTGTTGCATTCATCTGGCACAGCGCTGAAATTGGACGACAGTTTAAAAGATATGGTCGCCAATGTAGGCGAAAAGCTGAAGTTTGAGGTTTATGTCAGCCTGAGTTGCCACAATTGCCCAGATGTGGTGCAGGCACTCAATCAGTTTGCAACGATTAGCCCGAACATAACAACGGAAACCATCGATGGCGGGGTTTATCCCGAATTGATTGAGTACAATAATATTCAGGGTGTGCCTACGGTTTTGCTTAATGGCGAAGTTTTTGCCAATGGTAAAGTTGATACCGCGCAGTTGCTGGACAAATTGATGAAAAGAGACCCGAACCTTGCCGTTAGTGAACAAAAACAGGCATTGCCTGTACAGGATGTGACGGTAATTGGCGGCGGTCCGGGTGGCGCATCGGCGGCAATCTATGCAGCACGTAAGGGGCTTAAAGTAACCATAATTGCCGATCGCTTTGGGGGGCAGGTTAAAGATACCCTGGCTATTGAAAATTTGATTTCCATACCAGCGACAACCGGTGCTGAGCTGGTCAATGCATTACAGGCACATGTGAATGAATACGATATCACCATGAAGCAGCACTTTCGAGTTGAGCGTGTGGAGAAAGGGGACATTAAGACCATACATCTGTCATCGGGAGAGCAAATAAAAACCAGGGCGCTGATTATTGCAAGCGGTGCAAAATGGCGAGAACTGGGCGTACCGGGTGAAAAGGAAAATATTGGTAACGGTGTTGCCTATTGCCCGCACTGTGATGGCCCGTTTTTCAAGGGTAAGGAGGTTGCCGTTATCGGTGGTGGTAACTCCGGTATTGAAGCCGCTCTGGACCTTGCCGGTATTGTTAAAAGCGTAACGGTTTTTGAATTTATGCCAGAATTAAAAGCGGACAGCGTACTTTTGAACCAGGTCAAAGCCAGGGACAATATCAGCATTATAAAAAATGTTGCGGTAAAACAGATTATTGCTGAAGCCGGTAAAGTTACTGGTATTGAATATCAGAATCGGGAAACGGATGAAACCCATTCTAAAAATCTGGATGGTGTATTTGTGCAAATTGGGTTATTGCCTAACAGCGGCTTCTTAAAAGGTGTGGTTGAACTGAATCAACACGGTGAAGTGGTGATTGATGAGCGTGGCCAGACCAGTGAAGCAGGCATATTTGCCTGTGGCGATGTAACCACAGTGCCATACAAACAAATCATTATTGCAATGGGTGAAGGCGCAAAAGCATCACTGGCTGCATTTGATTATCTGCTGATGAATTCAACGGCAGAGCAGAAGGCTGCCAGTTTAACCTGATGGTGACGGACAAACTTCTAATACTGGTAATGTTTTTCCGTGCCAAATCTTCTTCGCAAATCTCTTAATACTAAATAAGTCCATGGCCATAAAAATGTGCTGGTAATGGTGGGCATAAAATAGTACCAGCTTTTAGGTGCGTGACCTAACATACCGTTTACCCATAAAGTGAGCAGTTGTTTTAACAGTAATAAAAAGAAGATAACGATTGCCTGTTGTAACAGCGATGCCATGCGCAGGCGCTGATGTTGTAGGTGAATGGCATAAATAACCAGTACCATCCCTATGGCATTTTGCCCCATTAAAGTGCCATAACTTACGTCCAGTAGCAAACCGGTAAACCACGCCATGGTGACACCAATTTTTGTGGGTAATGCCATTGCCCAGTAAATTAATACCAGCGTAACCCAGTCGGGTCTAAATGGAGCAGCCCAGTCCGGCAGTGGCATGATAGCAAGCATGAATGCGAAAACTACAGTAATCAGACCGATTCGTAGCGTTTTGTTCATATCGGCTTATTCATTGCGCCAGCTCATTGGTTGCCGCATCATTGTGTCCTTGCTGTACTGTTGGTTTTTTATTATCCGGTGCTATTGAGCTATCTGTTTTTTCAGCTAGGTTGTTGCGCCATACCAGTAATACTTCCCGGCTCTTATCGAGTTGTGCCAATGGTGTGGCAATGATGCGTGCAAATGGTTCGCCAGCAGGACGCTCAACTTTAATAATCCGAGCCACTGGATAATCGGGTGGAAAGACACCGCCAAGACCGGAAGTGATTAAGGTGTCACCTTCTTTGATATCAACATTATGAGGTAGGTGACGCAAGCTAAGCTGCTTCATTTTACCGGTGCCAAATGCGTTGCTACGTAATCCAGTTCGGTCGATTTGTACCGGTAGTGCATGGCTGGCATCGGTGATTAGTATTGCGGTGGAAGACAGCAGACCGACGTGAATAATTTGTCCCATAATGCCCTTTGCGTCGATGATGGGTTGACCTCGATAAACGTCGTGTTTGCTGCCTTTGTTGAGGATGATTAATTGCCTAAAAGGATCAATATCGACATTGATGATCTCTGCAACAAGTAAACGCTCTGTGGTTTTTGCGGTGGCGCTTAATAGTTTACGTAAGCGTTCATTTTCTTTTTTAATGATATACAGTTTTTGCAACTGCACACGATTTTCCAGATGGCGTACAGCAAATTGACGATTTTTTTCAAGCAGAGCCTGGCGGCTACTGAATACTTCTTCGGACCAGTAATAAAGACGGACAGGTAAGTCGATGGTGTATTGCAGCGGATAGATAATACTGGAAAGTGTACTGCGGACTAATTCAAGAGACTGCCATCTATGATCTACGGTCATTAAAATGATGGAGGCAAGTACAAGCACAGCCATGCGAAGGGTTGCAGATGGACCACGGGTGAATAGTGTTTGCATGTGAGTTGGTCGCTAATGACGAATGACCAGCCGAGTAGAGAGTTCGGGTTCGTAACTCGTCGTTGGTTATTAATAACTGTGCCCTTTATTCAACAGCGAGGAAATCACCTCCGTGCTGGTCAATGAGTTCAAGCACACGACCACCACCACGCGCGACACAGGTAAGCGGTTCCTCAGCCATGACTACAGGCAATCCGGTTTCTTCCATAATAAGGCGGTCAATGTCTCTTAGTAGTGAGCCGCCACCGGTTAACACAATGCCACGCTCAGCCACGTCTGCACCGAGTTCGGGGGGGGTTTGTTCCAGTGCGGTTTTAACCGCACCAACGATGCCGTGTAATGGTTCTTGTAGCGATTCAAGAATTTCATTGCTGTTGAGTGAAAAGCTACGGGGAATACCTTCTGACAGATTGCGACCTTTGACTTCAATTTCTAATAAATCTTTGCCGGGATAAGCAGTGCCTATTTCGTGTTTAATTCTTTCTGCGGTGGCCTCACCAATTAAAATGCCGTAATTACGGCGCACGTAATTAGTAATGGCATCATCAAACTTGTCACCGCCAACACGGATAGAGGAGGCATAAACAATGCCGTTTAATGAAATCACTGCCACTTCCGATGTGCCGCCACCGATATCAAGTACCATTGAACCTTTAGGTTCATCAACTGGCATGCCCGCACCGATAGCTGCTGCCATAGGTTCATCAATTAAATAAACTTTTCGTGCGCCAGCACCGGTAGCCGATTCACGTATGGCGCGGCGCTCAACCTGTGTTGCGCCGCAGGGAACGCAGATTAGTACACGTGGGCTTGGGCGCAAGATTTTACTTTCATGTACCGAGCGAATGAAGTGCTGTAACATTTTTTCGGTAATATTAAAGTCGGCAATCACCCCGTCACGCATAGGACGGATGGCGGTAATGTTTTGCGGGGTGCGACCCAACATGCCTTTTGCGGCCTTGCCATAGGCCTCAATGCTTTTTGGTCCACCAGGACCACGATCCTGGCGGATAGCAACAACGGAGGGTTCATCGAGAACAATGCCTCGACCGCGAGCGTATATCAATGTATTGGCAGTACCAAGATCAATTGATAAATCGTTGGAAAACATTCCCCGGAAACGATTCATAAACATATGTGTGTAGACCTTTTGTGTTCTTTAAGGTGCCGTCATATATACTCTTCGCACTCAAGAATACCCATGTGTAGCACGTATCTTTTTGCGAGCAATGCCACATGGATGTGGCGTTTACGAACCAAAGGATGGAGTAGCTGCGTTGCAAAGCCTTGCAATAGCACACTCACTGCGAGAATATTTAATAATAATCGCGCCTTGTTCTTCGCAAAAACCTACGCACTCTAAACGGGTATTCTTGAGTGCGAAGAGTATAGACATACTTGCTACGTGAGTCAGACAAGAATAGTAGAAAAGTAAGAGCCCTTATTGTTATTTTGTAATTAATTACTGATAATAGAGTTTTTTAGCGAGATTACCACAATAATCGTGCTAACTTCTCGCGTCAACAGGCGCGTACTGTAGCAATCAGGCTGCTACTCCGCAAGGTTTATTGTCTCAATGCACTGGATATTACCGAATACACCCTTCATATGGTCAGGGAAACCGTATATAAATTAAGGGCATCTCTTGTATCTTAAGTTGCATAATTCACTATTATTGGCGTAACTTCTCAATAAGTCGGGGCAGTATCGCATTTTGAGACTAAGTTAAGCTAATGCAACGTCATTCCGGCAGTCTTTTAGCCGGAATCTATGTTCTTAAATACTAGATTCCGGCTAAAAGACTGCCGGAATGACGATATTCCCAAATTTTATAGCTAACTTACTAGGAGCTTGTCCGAGAATAGAAATCGTAGCGAAAATCACAGAGAAGCCATAAGGTGAGTTTATCGAATGAGGAGAATATAGGGTATATTTAACGATTTTGATAAGCTCACCTTATGGTTTATATGGGATTTGCAGTAGGTTATCTATTCTCGGACAAGCTCCTAGCATTGATGTTGCCCTGGCTTATTGAGAAGTTACTTATTGGCAACGTAAGTGTTTGTTTTTATTGAACACGAAAAGTCTAAAATTGAATTATTAGATGCCCTATAGAGAGATGGATTGAAGCAAGCTAAGAAACTGATACCCGCAGATGCGGGTATCGAGTACTCATGGAGGGGTTTGCAACGTGTTTCAGGCTGATGCTCTTTATTGTATTATCTGAGCCATGTACTTGTCCAGACGATCCCTGTTCATAATAAATTTTCTAGCAAGTGATTTGGCTGCTTCCTGTGCTGCCGCTAAATTGGTTGCGTTGCCCACCTGGATGACGCCGACCATCGCCATCGCTGTGTGAGGCACGCATTTATAGATATAAATGCC
>CAZYCY010000007.1:13985-17084 GCA_964646145.1 uncultured Thiotrichaceae bacterium | reverse complement strand
GTTAAAATTTACTTAGCCAATATTCATGTATGCGTGCATCGCCTGTTAATTCAGGGTGAAAAGATAAGGCAATATGTTTGTCAGCAGCTATCATTACCGCATTCCCGTTGTGTCTTGCTAATATGGCAGCGCCTGGTGATAGATTTTGAATGCCGGGCGCACGAATAAACGGGGCTTTGAACGTGTTACTGTCATAACTCAGGCTTATATCAGCAGTAAAGCTGTGAACCTGTCTACCGTAAAAATTACGTATAGCCTTAAATGGTATTAAGCCTAAAGGTATAACGCGATCATCATCAACTTCATTTGCCATCATTATCATGCCAGCGCACACGCCCATGACAGCTTGGTTGTTTGCAAAATCTTTAATCGCTTCATGCAAGCCATTATTCTGCATCAGCAGGCTGATTGTGCTTGATTCACCGCCGGGTAAAATGAGCGCGTTACAGCCTGTCAGTTCCGAGGCTTTTCGTATTAGCCGTGATTTAACCTCAAGTCGAGAGAGAATGTCGACATGTTTTTGATAAGCGCCCTGTAAAGCCAGAACGCCGACAGTATTATCCATGCAATTTGTGCATCTTTGTTGTGAATAGCTTGCTACCAGCCCCGGACAGCCAGGCGCTCGCCTTCAGCAATCTCGGACATGGCTAATCCTTTCATCGCTGGTTGCAGTCCACGACTGGCTTCCAGTAATACCGCAGGATCATCAAAGTGGGTTGTGGCTTTAACAATGGCTGCTGCGCGAGCAGCAGGGTCATCGGATTTAAAAATACCGGAGCCGACGAACACCGCCTGTGCACCTAACTGTCGTACCAGTGCGGCATCAGCAGGGGTGGCAATGCCACCAGCGGAAAAATTAGGTACCGGCAGTTCGCCATGTTCCGCAACATAACAAACCAGGTTATACGGTGCGCCTAATTCTTTGGCAACACTCATTAGTTGTTCTTGTCCGAGTGTAGTAAGACGTTGCATTTCATCCTGTAATGCGCGCATGTGTCGTACTGCTTCTACAATGTTGCCACTGCCAGCTTCACCTTTGGTACGCATCATGGCTGCGCCCTCACCGATACGGCGCAGGGCTTCGCCAAGGTTGGTGGCGCCACAAACAAAAGGTACGGTAAAATTATTCTTGTAGATATGGTTAGTGTCATCGGCAGGGGTTAGCACTTCGGATTCATCAATGAAATCCACTTCCAGCGCCTGCAATATTTGTGCTTCAGCGAAATGACCAATACGACATTTTGCCATAACCGGAATGGAAACGGTGTCTTTGATTTGCTGAATCATCTCAGGGTCAGACATGCGGGCAACCCCACCGTCACGGCGAATATCAGATGGAATGCGTTCCAGTGCCATTACCGCGCAGGCGCCAGCATCTTCGGCAATTTTAGCCTGCTCCGCATTGGTGACATCCATAATAGCACCGCCTTTAAGCATTTCGGCAAGCCCAACTTTTACTTCGAACGTGCTATCGGTAGTGTTTGTGCTGTTATTAGTCACGCTGTTATTAGTCACGCTGTTATTAGTCGTGTTGTTATCAGTATAATTTGTCATTGAGGCTCTTAGGTTAATAATGGCTTGTTGGATTGACCAGACGTTAACCTGGATATTAGCAATAAGCAAATTCTGAATATTAGTCGCTTGCCTGGTTTTTGTCCATGGCGCTGCCAAGAAAGTTATTGAGAAGTTACAAATAATGCTGATTTAGTCTGATTACGGTTAATTTCTTTACCCTTTGACCTGTATCATTTGCGAACGCCAATAATGCAGGTACTGTTTTATATCCAATTGAATACAGTCACAGAATAAGTGCCTGTATTAAGCTACGGCAATCAAACTGTTATGGGGTTATAAGGTGTATGTTAGACATTGAAGGAAAAGTAGTGGAGTCAATACCGGATTTCGGCACGCCCGTTTTACGCTTGGGTTTTCGTCCATTTTTTTTGGCGGCAGGTATTTTTGCTATTGTTTCAATGGCAATATGGATGGCAATCTATATATTTTCTGTTCAATTTACCTTTACCGGAATGCCTGCGCATTTGTGGCATGCGCATCAAATGCTGTTTGGTTACAGCATGGCGGTGATAGCGGGTTTTTTACTGACAGCAATTAAAAACTGGACCGGGCTGGAAGTGTTGCGTGGTAAAGCACTGGCACTGTTGTTCAGCCTTTGGTTAGCCGCTCGATTATTGCCATTTGCTGGCACTATGGTGCCGATTGAGTTCATTGCCATTGTTGATGTGGCTTTTATGTTTTTTCTGGCGGTTGTCTGTTTGCGACCAGTATTAAAAGTTAAACAATATAAACAGATTGGCATTATTTCCAAGTTGTTCTTGCTGATGCTGTGTAATGTGGCTTTTTACCTGGGCATTATGGGTATTCTGGCTGAAGGTGTGCAGTGGGGTTTGAATTCTGCAATCTATATGATTATTGCCTTAATGCTGGCTATGATGCGTCGAGTTATGCCGATGTTTATTGAGAATGGCGTTGATGGCGAGGTAAAATTGCTTAACCGTGCCTGGATCGACCATTCCAGCCTGGTTTTATTATTGTGTTTATGGATTAGCGATGTATTTACTGGATACGATAACCTGACCGCTGTTTTCGCCGTGCTTCTAACCATACTGCATAGCATTCGGTTAGCGGGTTGGTACAGCAATAAAATCTGGTCTAAATCTCTGGTGTGGATATTGGTGGTGGCATACGTTTTTATTATTCTGGGCTTTGCCTTAATAGCATCTACAAAAATTTTTGGCACTTTGCCCTTTTTATCGATGCATGCGCTTGCCGCAGGCGGTATCGGTTTGCTTACCATAGGAATGATGTCGCGTGTTTCATTAGGTCATACCGGTCGTAATGTTTTTCAGCCACCAGCCATTATTTTCTGGAGTTTCGCGGTATTGTTAGCGGGGGTAATCGTGCGAGTGATTTTCCCGTTATTTGCAATGAATTTATATTTTTACTGGGTAGGAATATCACAGGTGTTATGGATGATAGCGTTTGCCATTTTTGTTTATGTGTATGCACCTATGTTGTTGAGCGCCCGCGTTGATGGCAGAGATGGGTGACTTTTTTAATCGTTGTCAGCTTTAGAGGTGC
>CAZYCY010000007.1:0-13885 GCA_964646145.1 uncultured Thiotrichaceae bacterium | reverse complement strand
TATTGTTTAATGGTATTGTTTAATGGTCAGTGTTTTTCCCTTTTGAATAATCTCGAAGTGCTTGAGAAAATTCATGCCTAACAATATTTCATCCCCTGTTATATTAGGCAAAATGGTGGCGTTTAAATCGTAAAGTTTTATCTCGCCAATGGCAACACTTTCAAGTCGTGTGCGATATGCTTTGGCGTTTCCGTTGGCGGTTTTAACGATAATGGCTCGTCCTTTAGTTAGTCCAATACTGTCGGCAACAGAAGCCGGAATGGCGACATCGCTTGCTCCTGTGTCCAGTAAAAACGTTACTTTTTGCCCATTTATGGTTCCGCTGCTCACATAATGATCAAAAATATTGCGTTGTAAAACAACTTGTTTTTGTTGTCCGATGACGTTGGTCACAATGTTTTGGTTAGGATTAATGCGTTGCCATATTAAATGCTCAAAGCCAGCATATAGAATCACTAAAAATATTAGCCACGCGACTACCGTCATGGTCGTGCCTGCACGTGAAATAAAATCACCTCGTTTGTTTTCTTGTCGCATGATGTTCGCCTTAGATGTTTAGCGTTCGCCCGCCATCAACGGCAATAATCTGACCGGTGATGTAATCAGCATCTTGGACTAAAAACAGAATGGTTTTCGCTATATCCATGGGTCGACCGGGTTTTTTTAAAGTAACGCGCTCTAAAATAAGGTTTTTTGTGTGTTCCGGCATATCATTGTCTGGCCACAATATCGCGCCTGGTGCCACGCCATTAACCCGGATTTCGGGTCCAAGCTCTTTGGCAAGAGACTGGGTAAGCATAGCCAGTCCGGCTTTTGCCGCGCAGTACACAGTATGCTCTTTCATTGGGCGCTGACCATGTATATCAATCATGTTGACAATATTACCCTGAGTTTGTTTCAAATAGGGCGTTGCAGCCTGGGCAAGAAATAGCGGAGCTTTCATATTACTGTTGACCAGGTTGCTCCAGTCATCCAGAGTAATGCGCCCGATGGGTGTGGGGTAAAAGCTGGATGCATTATTGATTAGCACATCAAGGCGATGCCAGCATTGATATGCCTGCTCGATAAGCATGTCATAAATGGTTTCATCATTAAGATCGCCCTGAATGACTTTTGCAGAATCAGGACGCTGTTGATTAAGCGTTTGTGCCAGTTCATCTGCTGTTTGTCGTGACAAACGGCAGTGTATTATTACGTTAAAACCTGCCTGGTGAAGCAAGCGTACGGTCTCGGCTCCAATACGCTTTGCACCCCCTGTTACCAGAGCGCATTTTGCATCGGTGATTTCTGTCGATCCATCCTTAGGTTCGTTAACGGCACCTCCTTGTGCCACTGCTGTGTTATTTTCGTTAGAATTGTGCATCGGTCTATGGTCAGTTTAATGTGCCTATACTCTCATAAATCAAGATACGGTTGAAGCATTGTTAGAGAACAATATTACAGTCCTGCCAGAGCCTGATGCACAGGCAAAACAGCAAAGTCAGTTGTTAAACCTAAAAAAATCAGTTGAACCTACTGCGGATGTCTAATGCACTGAATCTTAACGACTTTCCAGAACATATTGAACTCACCGTATGGGTGATACGCTTTCCTCCAATATAACCTGTAAAGTCGTTAATCTTCAGCACCTTAGTCATCCTCGCTACGATTCAACTGATTTTTCTAGGTTAAAGCAGTATATTTATATCGCTTGCAAGAAAAAAAAGGGCTGGATAAGGTTCTCCGAATTTATGAATATGACGCTGTATCAACCGGCTATAGGGTATTACAGCGGTGGCTTGCAAAAATTTGGTCAGCAAGGTGATTTTATTACCGCGCCAGAAGTATCGCCATTGTTTGGACAATGTCTGGCTAACCAGATAGCAGAAGGCATACAAACCTTAGAGAAAAATATTGAGCAAGCTAGCGCTGATAAAGCTTATGTCATTGAATTTGGTGCTGGCAGCGGCATTCTGGCGGTAGATATATTGCTGCAACTAGAAAAACTCGATTGCTTACCAGAAAAATATCTTATTATTGAACTTGGCAGTGAGTTAAAACAAAGGCAAAAACAAACCATCAGGCAAAAAGCAGGGCATCTACTCAAGCTGGTGCAATGGCTGGATCGATTGCCACAACAATTAACAAATGCGGTTGTGGTGGCTAATGAAGTGCTTGATGCCATGCCAGTAGAAAGTTTCAGAGTAGCGAATGATGGCAAGATTGAGTCATTAATGGTGGGCTTTGAGAAAGACAGACTGGTCTCCAGTTATCAGACCTCAAACAATAATGTTGTGCAAAAAATTAACAACATTGAGCGACGAAGTGATATTCAATTTACAAAAAATTATTGTTCCGAATACAATCCGGCGATAGCAGGCTGGTTATCAGCACTGGAGAGCAGAATAAAAAATTTACTCATCTTGCTAATTGATTATGGCTACCATGAAAAAGAGTATTATCAGGCTGAACGGGTCAATGGCACCTTGATGTGTTATTACCAGCATCGAGCGCACGATAATTTTTCCTGGTGGCCCGGATTGCAAGATATCACCGCCTTTGTTAACTATACGGATGTAGCTTACGGTGCTATTGCTACAGGATTGGAGGTTTCCGGTTATACTACGCAGGCTGCATTTTTGTTAGCCAATGGTTTGCCTGAATTGCATGAAACACAGGTAACAGACGATCTGCAACAACAGGTTAAATTATCTCAACAGATAAAAACCTTAACCCTGCCATCTGGAATGGGTGAGCGGTTTAAGGTGATGGCGCTGACTAAAAATTATGATGAGTCATTGTCGAGTTTTTCGATGCTGGATTTAAGAAATAGATTATAAAAGTAGCTTTAAGGTTTTTAATGGATATATTACAAGTAATAGTCTTAGCTCTGGTGCAAGGATTGACCGAGTTTCTCCCTATTTCAAGTTCTGCACATTTAATCCTGGTACCCTATTTAACCGACTGGCCCGACCAGGGTTTAGCTTTTGATGTGGCATTGCATATTGGGACACTAGCTGCCGTTGTTATTTATTTTAAAAAAGAAATCCGTGCAATGTTTTTTGCATGGCTGAATTCGTTGCACGGTAAACACACAGAAGACAGCAAGTTGGCATGGGGAGTTATCATAGGGACAGTCCCTGTCGCACTTGCAGGGCTATTTTTTAAAGATGTGATCAGTGATCTACGTCCCCCGTTGGCTATTTTGGTGATTGCTGTTACCACGATTGGTTTTGGCTTATTGCTCTGGTATGCCTATTGGTCGGGTAAGCGCCAACGTGATGAATATAGCTTGTCATGGAAGGATATAGCTATTATCGGGTGCGCACAGGCGATTGCACTCATACCCGGGACTTCACGCTCAGGCATCACTATTACTGCCGGTTTAATGCTAGGCTTAACCGCATCGGCAGCAGCACGTTTTTCATTTTTACTGTCGATTCCGGTCATTGCACTTGCCGGTGGTGTAGAAACTATAGAGTATCTACAGGTTGCCAGTGTTAGTGACATGAATGATCTAATTCTCGGCATAGTCATTTCAGCAGTAAGTGCTTACTTGACTATCCACTATTTTTTGAAATTGTTAGTGAAAATTGGCATGACCCCTTTTGTTATCTATCGCTTGATATTAGGTGCCATATTGCTCATGCTGTACTTTTAGTTGAAGAATAATGTTTGCTAAAGTTGTTCCTGATTTAAAATTACGTTTTTTATGGCTGACCATTGCTTATGTTCTGGTTGCTTTGGTGGTCTTTTTATCATTAACCACCAACCCAATTGACCTGGGCACAGAGTTATTTTATGAAGACAAGCTATCTCATGTTTTTGCTTATTTTGTTTTGATGTTCTGGTTCGGGCAAATTTATCACGATAAGTTTCAACGTAATATGATTGCCATGGTTTTGTTTTTTATGGGCTTTGCGTTGGAGTATTTGCAAAGTTTTGATGCCAATCGATATTCCGAGTTTGGTGATATGATTGCGAATGCAGCCGGTGTCGCTTTAGGTTTTTATTTGGTTTTTACGGGAATGAAAAACCTGCTGGTTAAAGTAGAAAAAGTGATTGTCCATACTAATTGAGAACGTCCCCCCAGTGTGCCAAATCGTGTGGGTAGACAAAGCAAATTACCGCCAAGCGGCTCCGTCCTTGACCGGCGGAATACACGCTAAAAGATGGTCGGCATAAGGGATTGGAGTCTCTTTGGGATATTGGAAACCATCTACAGCCCGCATAAGTAATGGGTATCCAGAGGATTCTAGCCAGACTTGCCTCAACCCCTTCACGGCTGCCGAGTATGTGGCGCGTACTCCGCCTGTTAAGGATGATTTGCCTCATTTTTAGCTGTGGTTACCCACTCGATCAGGGAAGAGCCGAATAACTCATAGCTTAACTTACTGGCGTTGCCGTCCGAGTGTATTTGCTGTGTTAGTCTTTTTCATGGATACCAGCACGTTCCGAACCTTTCAATGGAGTAAGATTCTCTGACGATAAATTCAATACAAGAGTATTTCCAGACGATTCATTAAATGACTGGATAGTTCTTAAGTGCATTAATGCAGGATTGTTTTTGAGAAGCTTTGCTGAATTAGAGAGATTTCTGAGGGCTGCTGATTCTCCACGCGCACGCTCTATAGTGGCTAATCCTTCGTGACGTGCTTTTACTACTTGTGCAAATGTTTGTTTCAGGGGTCCTGGAAAAGTAACATCTTTAATATCTATTGATGTCAGTTTTAAGCCAAGTTCTTCTATTTCTTTATTTGCTATTTTAAATATTTCTTTCCCAAGCTCGCTTCTCTTCTCCAATAATTTATCTATCTCCGTAGCTCCTATAACTGTTCTCAGTGCTAACTGAAGCACAAGGTAAAATGCTTCTTCATAATTATTGACAGAGTTTATAGCCACATCTGGTTTTACAACTACAATATTTGCAGCCATACTTAATTTTATAGCCACCCCATCTTTACTTAGAACTTCTTGTGATGGGATTGTTTGATAGCGTGGTCTAATATCAATTTTGTCGATTGTTGTACGATATGTATTATGCCAATAGCTACCAGCGTCAAGTAACTTTACATATTTGCCTTTTTCATACACCAAACCACGTTCATATTCAAAAATGGTAACTCTACGAAATAGCTTTTGAAGAAAATAACCACCACCTATAACTAAAAGCAATAATATTAATATTTCATATCCCATATCTGTTTTCCCTTATTAAAAAGTCCATCTCTCAATGAGGCACGATACAACACCGGAGGTTTTAACCTGCAAAGATGCTGGCACGCTGCATAATATGCCACCCCATTGAAAGTGGACATTGGGAGTCGAACCCTAAGCTTCAAAAGCCACCAAGAGGGAGAGTAACACGCAAAAATAATGAACAAACCATCCATTACCTGCTCCCGTCTCCCAAAAACCATTCTATCTCACTATGAAGAGATATGCTCGTTAAGAAAGCTAACGTCTAGCATCAGCGGATGCAAAAAGGGGCGCAGTTTTTGCGTTCCGCCGTAGTATTTTCCAATAATGAAATGAGTCTGAACGAAAGGCTGTTACAGTTGGTTTAGTATTCGCTCATCAATAGTTTTAAAAAGTAATCGAGGTGCATCATGGTTCTTGAAAGTGATAAATATACATACCGCGTAATGTGGTCTGATGAAGATGAAGAGTTTGTAGGCTTGTGCGCTGAATTTTCAAGCCTTAGTTGGCTTGCATCCACCTCTGAAAAAGCATTAAAAGGTATCCGTTCTGTCGTTAAAAATTGTATTGCTGATATGAGTAAAAGCAAAGAAGAGTTGCCTCTACCTTTGTCATCACGTAAATATAGCGGTAAATTTATGGTACGTATCCCACCAGAAGTTCATCGTCATTTTGCTATGGAGGTTGCCGAGTCGGGCGTTAGTTTAAATCGTATAGCTAGTGTAGTGTATTGAATAGATTGCATATTTAGAAAGCCATAAAATGCTTGAGTACAAGGCGTAGTTCGCAGTGAATGGCTCCCCCCCCCCTTCACAAGGGCTACAACGCAGTAATCAAGCATTTTATGGCTTCCCGTAGGGCGAAACGAGAACAGCCTCCTGCTGCGTTACATTCTCTTGGGGTAGCGTGGCTACCCCGGCGAGAACGCGCCTTACAGGCGACTATTCTCGTTTCGTCTAAATATAGTGCAAAACTTGCGCATTAAACACATAACTAGCGCATGCAGTGGATGGCAAAAAGCACCGCTCCTGCGCCGCTCTGCTTTTTGCCACCGCTGATGCGAGACGTTAGCCAATAAAAGAGAGCTTTATGCCGCTTACACTAGCTGAAAAATTGATGCATACAACAGTGCATCTTGAATGTGGTTTGCATGACGGGGGCACGTCAACGGGGACAGGGTTCTTTTTTTCATTCAAAATTGATGAGCAAACTCATATTCCAGTTATTGTAACTAAAGTGTCTTGGGCGCAAAGAAAAGCCCTTTGAGGGCGTAAATTGATAAACCTCCGGCTATGCCGGAGGTCATTTAATCCTGCCGGACTTTTATTGATGTTGCGCCAGTAGCAGCCTGATTGCATGGTTCAACCTTAAAAAATCAGTTAAACCTACTGCGAATGTCTAATGCACTGAATCTTAGCCATCCTCGCTACGATTCAACTGATTTTTTAAGGTTCAACTACTGCTAAAATGCCTTAGCCGGTATTCTTTTTATCTGATTCAGGTAGTACCTGTTGCCTTGCTAATAATAAATTTTAGAAAATCATCATCACTCATGGGCGGGCTAACATAATAACCCTGCACGGTTTCAACGCCGCGCTGACTTAAAAACGAATACTGCTCTTTATTTTCTACACCTTCACCAATAATACTTAAACCCAGGCTGTGTGCCATGGCAATAATAGCGTCACATAAAGCGCGATCATCCGGGTCATCGGTAATGTCATGAATAAAGGATTTGTCAATTTTCAGCACATCAAAAGGGAAACGTTTTAAATAACTTAGTGAAGAGTAGCCGGTACCAAAATCATCTATCGACAGCCGGATACCCATTTGTTTGAACTGATTCAAAATACTGACCACATGCGGTACGTCTTTCATTATCAAGCGTTCGGTGATTTCCAGTTCCAGACATGAACCTGGTAAATCGTAGTGCTTTAAGTTATTGGCGATTTTTTTAACAATGTCCTTACCTCTAAATTGACGGCTGGATAAATTGATTGCGATGTAAAGATTTTTATTGTTCGAATGTTCTCGCCATTTTTTAACACTGGCTAGCGCCGTATCAAACACCCAGTCGCCAATCTCAACGATCAAACCGCTTTCTTCAGCAAGCGGCACAAACTCTTCCGGCGAGACCGAACCTAATTCTTTATCTTGCCAGCGTATTAAGGCTTCGGCGGCAATAATACGCTGTGTGTTCACGTCCATTAAAGGTTGATATTGCAGATAAAAATCATTATTCTCCAGTGCGCGTCGCAATTTGCTGTCGATCTCGACGCGTTTCATTACTACATCGCCCATCTCCGGGGTAAATACCTCAAAGGTGTTACGCCCTTTGCGTTTGCTGCGATACATTGCGGTATCGGCATTTTTTAATAGCACATGTGGGTCGTCACCATCGGCTGGGAAAATAGCGATACCAATGCTTGCGGTAACTGAAAACTCCATATCTTCAATGAGGCAAGGTTTGGCAACGCGGCGTAAGATATCGTTGGCTTTATGTTGTATGCTATTTTCGAAAGACTGTGTCTGATTGCCATTGCCGTTATTATTCTCCAGCAACATGATTAAAAATTCATCACCACCTAAACGCGCCACAGTATCAAAATCACGCACACATGCTTTTAATCTGCCCGCCATGTATTTTAAAAACTCATCCCCAGCACTGTGGCCAAGGGTGTCATTTATATTTTTAAAGTGGTCAAAGTCCATGTATAACAACGCCAGCTTTTCCTTTTCTCGAATAGCATTGACAATTGCCTGTTGAATGCGATCGTAGGCCAGTGTGCGATTAGGTAAATTGGTTAATTTATCGTAACTTGCCTGATATAACAGACGTTCTTCATAATCTTTGCGCAGGGAAATATCTTCTTTAATCGCAAGATAATGCGTGTTCTCATTTTCTTTATTTTTAATCGCCGATATGGTGACGTTTTCCCAGAACAATTCACCGTTTTTCCTTTTATTATAGAGCTCACCACTCCATGACTGACCAGAGGTAATGGTGGCCCACATATTTTTATACTTTAATATTGGGGTGTTTCCTGACTTTAATATCCGTGAGTTTTTCCCGATTAATTCCCGTTCCTCATAACCGGTAACCTTGCAAAGCTGTGGGTTAACATATTCTATATCGCCATTTAGATCGGTGATGATGACTGAAACCGGGCTTTGCTCAATTGCCTGCGACAATTTATTTAAAGTTTCAGCGGTGAGCTTGTGGCTTCCTACTTCATCTTCCAGGTCAACAATTAAATTATTAATATTTGTTGTCATTTTATTAAACGCTTTTGACAAATCACCTATTTCATCATTTGCTTCCACATTTGCTTTTACTGAAAGATCACCATTGGCAATGGTTTCGACCACAGAAGTCAGGCGTTTAACGGGACCTAACAATAGTCTTGTGGCGACGATAACAATAAGGACCGCAGTTAAAACGATAACCGATACTACTAATAATGCGTTTTTCAGCTGTGAAATTACTGGCTCTAAAAATACATCCTGCGGTAAAGAGACAACGACCGTCCACGGTGCGGTTTTTAGTTTAAGAACTGCAGAAGAAAATATTGCAGTGCCTAAGGCATAAAATGATGTTTCTATTATTGGGTTACTGACGTTGGCCAGTTTTATTTTTTTAGACCATGATGGATGCTCAACAAAGGTGGTTGTGACATTTTTTGGCAGGCGTTTATTATGTTTTAGTTTTTCAAGAGTTGTTTCATCCATTTCGCTTGCCAGCGTATATTTCAAACCAGCATGTCTGCCATGAATCAGGCGCAGGTTGTTTTCATCCAGTAAAACGACAAAAGAGCCACGCCCAATCATACCTTTAGTGCGATCAAATAAGCTGGTAAGAATAGTGGCATTGTATTTAGCGCGCAGCACACCTATGAATTTACCGGACGGATTATTGATGGCGCTACTAAAGACAATTGTAGAGCGATTGTTATCAAATATGATTGGTGAGCGGTAAACTTTCAAATCCGTCTTCACTGCACCAGCTTCCAGCGTTTTAGCAAAAACACTAAAGTGTTCCTGCTGACTCTCATCCATGCCGATGTTTTCAGTGGCGGTATCGAGAATATTGATGCCCTGTGCGTTTAATATGGCGTATGAATAAATAACATTTTCACCCCGGGACTGCAGTGCATGCAATATTTGCTGTAAGGCACGGTGAGTATATGGCGGCTCCGCATTTCGGCTTAAAAAATAATTGATTGCAGGTAAGTTGGCCTCTGTATTTAAAAACCGAGTGTTTTGGTTATTAAACAGGTCAAGCCTGTCGGCATAACTTCTCGCTACAGAAATCAGAGACTTGTTTGCAGCCTCAGTAAGGTTCTGCCTCATCATGTAGCTATCCAGCAACACTAGGACAGTTAGCGACGTTAACAAAATAACCAAAAAAGCAGTGACAAGCTTGGCGCGAAGGGTATATTGTCTCGCAACAAATATGCCGATAATCAACAACACGACGCCGCTGACGACCAATAAACCGGAAATTTCTAATAACATCTCCTTATACCTTGCTGTTAGTCATAGTGAGTTATTACCGCGCACCTATAAAGGTGTCTTTTCGTCCAGTTTCTGCGACCCTTGAGTATTACGCCTTGCTTTGGGGAAGATGCCAACAATTTTTCCTGCGTATGGCTATAGGGCACTTCTAAAAATAGAAGTGCGATTTAGGGAATGCAGAAAATAGTGCATTTTTTACTCAAAAAGGAGGGGAATAGTAAGCTATTTGACGATTATCCAGGAGTGAAAAACTGCTGTTTTATGCGTCTCCATCCTTTGGTTAGTAAACGCCACGTCCGTGTGGCACTACTCATAAATCGTGCTTCTATTTTTAGAGGTGCCCTATAATTAACTTAACCAGAGTATCCCTAGCAGGCTGTTGATTTTCTCTCATGTGGTACGATACTGCGTTAAAATTGGTCTCAAAATGCGGGGTCACGAAGTGGCAAACTTTGTGTAAACTGCGCTTTTTAGCCAAATTTTTCCTTGTCTTGCACTCAGCTGAGAGAAAATCAACAACCTGCTAGGTGTCTAGGAGCTTGTCCGAGAATAACTTTATCTAACATTTAATTCTATTATCTTTATTTAAAATTGCATGGCAACTATTAGTATACCCTCTACACAATATGGTAACTGGAAATCCACTCTTTCGGCGGAACTTGTAGCCGGAGACAGTCTGACTATTGCTGAGCCACACCTGTCAGCGCAAAGCATCTATTATATTGAACGCCGACCGCAGGAGGGCGGACGCTGCGTTATCGTCAAAGTGTCCAATGACAAAGTAACAGATATGTTGCCTGCCCCTTTTAGCGTACGCTCTCGCGTACATGAATACGGTGGCGGTTGTTATTGCGTTGCTGATAACAGGGTGTTTTTTATCAATGATAGCGATCAGGATGTTTACTGTTTAACAAATCGTCAGATTAAGCGCATCACAACAACTACGGATCAGCGTTTTGCTGATTTTATTTATGATAAAAAACATCACCGGCTTATAGCTATTTGTGAAACACATAAGCATGAGCAGGTGATAAATACAATTGTAAGCATTGATGTTAACACTGGTAGCTTGGTTACCCTTGAGCAAGGGTATGATTTCTACGCCAGTCCCCGATTAAATGCCCATGGCAACCAGCTGTGCTGGCAAAGCTGGAATCACCCCAATATGCCCTGGGACGGTAATGAGTTATGGCTGGCTGATGTTAATCGCACAGGTCAGATTGAAAACAAAAAACATATTGCAGGTGCAGGCAATGTTTCTGTATTTCAACCGCAGTGGTCACCAAATGGCATTTTACATTTTATTTCAGACGGCAGTGGCTGGTGGCATTTATACCGTTACAGCAATGACCGTTCAGCAAAAGAAACGGCTGGAAAAGTAACACAGTTAACCCAAGGTAAAAAAGAGCTGGGTTTGCCACAATGGGTATTCGCGCAATCAAGTTATGCTTTTGTTAACGATGAACACATTATTTGCTGTTATCAGTCACAAGGTCGGGCAAGCCTGGCGTTGCTTTGCACTGCTGAAAAAGTGCCTGAAGAAGCATCTAAGGCAGCTTCTGGAAAAAGTACGCTGTCAACAATCAGTACGCCATGGCAGGAGTTCAGTTCGATTAAAGCAGAAAATAACCAGCTGTGTTTTATTGCGGCATCCAGTGCTCATTTTCCGCAACTGGTTTTAGCGACACTATCTGAAACATCTGGCGAGCACAAGCCAGTGCTTTTGAATAGTTGTGTAATTAAATCCTCATGTCAGTTAGCGCTCACAAAAGGGTGCTGTTCACAGGCAAAAAAATTAACCTTTACTAACCGGCACAAACAAAAAGTGCATGCTAACTATTACCCACCAACTAATCCTGATTATCAAAACCATCATCATGGCGATATTGATGGTAAGGCTCCGCCTTTGATCGTCATTTGTCATGGCGGACCAACGGGTCAGGCCAGTGCAGCACTTGACCCTAAAAAACAATTCTGGACCTCTCGTGGTTTTGCTTTGCTTGATGTTAACTATAGTGGCAGCACGGGTTATGGTAGAAAATACCGTGAGCGGCTTAATGGCAATGATGGACAGCCTGGAAAATGGGGGCTGCTGGACGTACAGGATTGTTGTGATGCGGCTTTGTATGTTGTCGCGCAAGGTCTAGCAAATAAGAACCAACTTATCATTCGTGGTAGCAGTGCAGGTGGTTACACGGTGCTGTGTGCGCTTACTTATGAAAATGTGTTTGCAGCAGGTGCAAGCTATTACGGCATTGCTGAACTAAGCAGCCTGGCAAGCGATACCCATAAGTTTGAATCATGTTACCTGGACCGGCTTATCGCACCTTACCCCGAGTATAAATTGCTATATCAGCAACGCTCACCTATTAACAGCAGTGAGAAGCTAAACTGCCCGGTAATTTTTTTTCAGGGAATGCAAGACCGTGTTGTGCCTAAAGAGCAGGCAGAAAAGATGTTTGAGGTACTGCAAAAAAAAGGTTTGCCTGTTGCTGTGCAATATTATGAAGGTGAGCAACATGGCTTTAGAAAAGCAGAGACCATTGTTAAGTCACTGGAAAATGAATTAAGTTTTTATCAGCTGATTTTTAATTTAAAAGCCAAAGATGAGATTAGGTTTAATGGTGATATTGAATTGAGAAATATTTGATAGCATGAGCAGTGCAAGAAATGCCCTCAATAGATTACTGCATGAGTTTGTGCTTTTTGCGTATTTCGCGGGGAAAATAATTTTTCTTTTAAAAGTAGTTAACAATATATGAATTATCATCCTGTTTGATGATGTCACCGTAATGGGTGTTAAAGTTGCTCAGTTTTTTATCCATGTAGTACCGTTTCAAAGTTTCATCAATGACATGAAAGGCAATGTTTTGCCACGGAACTTCATCCTCTGTTACCAGTGCAACGTCAAGGCTTTCCTCGCCTGTGCTTGCCTGGCCATCAACAAGGTCACCTCGATACATGGTATATACCTGGTTAATATGGGCAATACTGAAAACACAAAACAGTTGCATGTTTTTTACTCTGGCATTGGCTTCTTCAGCGGTCTCTCTCGCTGCACCCTGCATATTGGTTTCTCCGTTTTCCATAAACCCGGCGGGCAAGGTCCACATACCATATTTTGGCTCAATTGCACGTTTGCATAATAAGATTTTATCTTGCCATTGGGCAATGCAGCCAGTGACAATTTTAGGGTTTTCGTAGTGGATGGTCCGGCAGCTTGAGCATACATAACGTAAGCGATTATCCCCATCAGGAATTACAAAACTGACTTTTTCACCACAAACAGAGCAATACTTCACACTAGAT
This sequence comes from uncultured Thiotrichaceae bacterium, assembly GCA_964646145.1. Classification (GTDB taxonomy): domain Bacteria; phylum Pseudomonadota; class Gammaproteobacteria; order SZUA-229; family SZUA-229. The sequence goes on along the minus strand of CAZYCY010000007.1, from coordinate 883 downwards.
GTCCTCAAAGAATGACTAAAAAACCAAGCAACTACTTAGCTAGCCCTTGAAAACTGCCAGCTCTGCGTTAAAAAATAAATCCATAATATACATAGTGGCTCATGTAAGCTCACACTTACGCCCATTCTTTGATCCGTAAACGGCGCATCCTTTTGCCACCGCACCATGGATGGAGGAGCATGTTTTAAACATGGTGCTTTGATCTGACGATTTTCAGGGGTAATCTGAGTAGTTTACCCTTCATTTTTACTACTCGCTGACACCGCTGTCCCATTAACTTAATGCACTTTCGAGTGTCTCTAACGTCTTGCATAACTGGCGTGGATCGATGCGCAGCGTCCACGTTTATACACTTAAATGCAGAGGCATGTACACTTATTAGGCATTATTTCTCTTTGAGACCACCACCATTTTACGTTTTGGTTGTGTATATCCATGCTTAAAGAAAAACTCTTTTGTATCTTCAAATGATTTAATGTAAATAGGAACGCCGGTATATTTTTTTTCGACCTCTTGTAATAATTGGCGACCTAAACCATGTCCTTGAACAGATGGATGAACTACTAACTCACTGACGAACGTAGAAAATGCTTCATCGCTAAATGCACTAACATAAGCTACCAATACCAATATTCCTTGTTTAGTTCTAATATGTGCGACAAAGGAAAAATTATTGAGCGATTGCTTTATACATTTATAGTTGTCCTTTTTGTAATCCTCCTTGTTGCCCCATCCAATGGCGTCCATAAGCTCTGCTATTTCTTCTCCTTCAATGTCTTTATTTGTATACATTTGAAAGCTGTAACTCATTTTATTTCTCCTTTAAAAAGCCTAGGAGCTTGTCCGAGAATAGAAATCGTAGCGAAAATTACAGAGAAGCCAT